>NZ_JAUBOZ010000030.1:13107-74318 GCF_036700475.1 Microcoleus sp. T2B6
TCAAATTAGCTGTCGATGTTCCGGTATTCAAATTAGCTGTCGATGTTCCGGTATTCAAATTAGCTGTCGATGTTCCGGTATTCAAATTAGCTGTCGATGTTCCGTTACCGCCACTGTTCGACGATGATCCGGTGTCACCACTGCGGGGGGTCAAAGTGACAGTATTGCCAGAAGAAGTGCTGACCTGTAAGCTGTAATCAGCAGAGGAAGCTAATGCAGTTTTACTGCTGACACGGATTCTGTATTCAGTATTTGCTTGGTACGGGACAGAAAGCAGCGCATTCTTACCACCGCCACCGTCATCATTGAAGTCAACAACTTCCCCAGTATTAGCGTTGACAACTTCCACATAAGGGTCAAAGCCATTTGTCGTGCTGCTGAGGGAAATTTTGATCGGTTCGCCCACCGAGGATATTTTTACTTGAAATTCATCCGCAAGTGTGTTGCCAATACTGGGAGCCTTGACCGGAAAAGTAAAGTCTTTGGCGCTCTCCAATTTACCAGCGAAGGTAATAGAGTTGCCCGTTAGAGGGCTGCTGCTGAAGTTGCTACCTCTCGCAACTAAACTAACATTACCATTAGGAACGCTGGCCCGCAAACTGTAGGGATAAGTAGACGACGAGCTGGTAAATGAATTCACGCTGGTGACGCGGACTTTGTACTTGGCGCTGCCGTCAATTGTCAAAGAATTAGGAATTGTCGGATCGTCAACTAAATCAATATTTCCTGCAGGCTGACCGGCTTCAATCAATGAGTTTAGACTCTCTGAAGATCCATCGTCTGAATCAGCAACCACCCGACCCGTATTGACATCTATAACTTGCAGAAACGGATCATATTTGCTGTTTGGATCTGTAGTTGTAAGAGCAAGCTTGAGTGCTTCCCCGATCGCATCTGTATTCAAGTCATATTCATCAGCCCGCGTGAAGCCACTAAGCTCAGGGGGAACTGGAAAAATAATGTCATTGTTATCCAATTGACCAGATTTTATATCAGAAGTAGCCATGGTAGTTTACCTCAAGAATTAAAATTTGTTGAAATGAATGATGTTGGAATTTCTGTAACTCAACATCAATATCGACTAAAGAAACCGGGTTTTTTACTGAATCTGTGGCCTTCAACGAAGTATTTTCGTAAAAAACCAAGTTTCTAGGACTTTATGCGTAAGTCAGATCGAAATTAGTGGGCTAATTTCTCTCAGAGAAGGCCAGAAATCCTTGCAGGGGAATAAATTTTCTGATCTTGACTCAATAGTGATCTTACAATTGACTCAAATAAGGAATTACCTCCCGCATAGAATCCAATAAGGAATGATGCGATGTCAGAGATTTAACAAGCTTACTCATATCCTCCTTGCATTCCTTAGTTTTAAGGAATTCTTCTGCTATCTCAACCAATAAATAGAGATTATCTGGATCGGCACTAAAAGCCTTAACATTCTCTGTCAGAAGCGGTTGAAAGCGGAAGTATTCGCTCTCTCCGTCAAGTAATTCTTTGGCAACATAATCATTGGCATCATTTGAACCATCAAACAATACATCTAGCATCGGGATACCTTTGACTATGCTTACCCAATTCAAGCTACCCCACTCTTTCGCTTCTTCAACTGTAATCCGATTCAAAGCCATACCAGAACCAAAAGAAGCGACTACAGAAGGAAAATCTTTAAATTGTTTGCGTCCTTCGGCGATTGCACAAAGTACAGGGTTATTGGCAACAACACCGCCATCAATTAAAGGGATACCTTCATCCGGGATTTTTATAGTTGTCTCTTTCCCTGCTTTTGTAGCTGTTTTTGCCTTTACTTTAAGAGATTTAAGAAATTCCTTATTCTGGGTAACGTGAGCTGGAAAAGCCATAGGTGCAGCGCACGATGCTCTACAAACCTCCCACACTGGCATTGTTTTATACTCTTCTCGATAGTTCTTGAAGATTACAGCATCGTGATTATAGACATCGTAGCTTGGGATGACTACTAATTTTGGCAATTGACCAAATTCCTGACAGCCAAATACACTTTTGATTACCTCCTCCAGACCTTGGCCATCGGAGAAAGGTTGAAGCATAAATTTCTTGTCATTCTTATCGTCTTGACAAAATAGATGTAAAGGATCTAATTTGCTGAAGTCAATATTTTCCTGAATCACCTCACCCAACCAAACTTTCAAAGTCTCTTTGAAATTAGGAAAAATTTTCATGCCATTTTCTAGGTAAAATCCCTTCAGTTGTTTGGCGGAAAGTCCACTAGCTATTCCGCAAGCAATCAGGCTACCTGTGGAAGTTCCGGCAATGATATCAAAGTAATCTTTTAATTCCTTTTCGGGATTCTTTTCCTGTAGATCTTCTTCTAGCTTTTCTAGCAAAACCGCCGTTAAAAGACCACGAATTACGCCACCGTCAAAAGAAAGAATATTGTATGGAGATTTTGGATGTTTATGGGTGAACATTTCAGTTCCTCTCTGAATGATAGGTTGTTAATTTAGTGACTCGATACTAATTTCCAAAGTTTTCGTGATAAGAGAAGGTGTTACATCGTTGGCAATTTACAGATTTTTTTCATACTTACCTTATGCTCACGAGTCCTTTAGTTCGTAGTTACACAATAACCTTCTCACCTCAGCCCTCACAGTGGGAAAAAGTCAGAAAAGGCCAGAATTTTATATGAAGATTTAATAACTAAAGTAAAAAAAAGTAACAAGAGTCAGAAAAAGTGATAGTCTATAAGAGTAATTACTTAGTCACTGTTTTACAGTCACAGCTAATGACTCTCGAAGAAGCCTTAGCAATTTTAGACACCCTACTCAAACCAGGCCACTTAAACGACGTTCAAGACCTAGTATTCCGCCAATCTTGGCAAGGACAGTCTTATCAAAACATGGCGGATACATCAGGATACGATGCCGACTACTTAAAAGATATCGGTTCCCAATTATGGCGAACAATTTCTCTGGCATTGGGAACTCAAGTCACAAAACGCAATATTCACTCAATCCTTGAATCATGTACACGCCCGTCTCCAGATAAAACACCGAAAACCACATCACCAAATTTGCCCGATTGTTGGGCTAATTGTCACCTTTGGGAAGCTTTGGGCTTAAAACGTTATCCAGAGGAACAAGCGATCGCCTTCCCAAATCCTTCCCTAATAACAAAAACCCACCACAATTTATCAGAGGCGATCGACGTTTCTATTTTCTACGGGCGTACTCAAGAATTAGCTACCCTTAAACATTGGATTTTACAAGATCGTTGCCGCTTAATTACCCTGATCGGTATGGGCGGAATTGGCAAAACTGCTTTATCGGTAAAGTTAGCAGAAGAAATTCAAGGTGAATTTGAATTTGTCATCTGGAAAAGCCTGCAAGATAGTTCACCTTTACCCGAAGAATTAGCTAAAATTATCCAATTTTTATCACAGGATCAAACTACCGATTTACCCCAGGTTGTAGGCGAACGCATCTCTCTTCTTATCAAGTATTTACAGCAGCATCGGTGTCTGATTATCCTTGATGATTTAGACTTCCTTTGCCAGAGTGGTAGCTATGCAGGCACTTACCGCGACGGATTCTCTAACTACAGCCAACTTCTGAGACAAATTGCTGAAACCAATCACCAAAGTTGCGTGCTAATTGTCAGCAGAGAAAAAGCGAGAGAAATTGCATCTTTAACCGGAGCAACTTTACCCGTCCGATTCTTGCAACTGCAAGGTTTAGCACCAGTCGCAGCCAAGGAAATCCTCAAACTTAAGTCTTTAATAGGAACCCCTGCTGAAGAAGCGGAACTAATAAAATGCTACCAAGGTAATCCTATAGCTTTAAAAATAGCAGCGAGTTCCATCCAAGATTTATTTGCGGGGAATATTCGAGATTTCTTAGAACAAGAAGAAACTATTTTTAATGGGATTCGCCTTTGGTTAGATGAACTATTTAATCGCTTATCTCCGATAGAAAAACAAATTTTTTACTGGTTAGCGATTAACCGAGAACCAGTTTTGCCGACAGAACTTCTAAATGATATCGTCCCGCCAGTTTTCCAGGCAGAATTATTAGAAAGCTTAGAATCTCTCCAGTGGCGCTCTCTCATTGAACAAGCCGCAATTCAAGTCCCGGAAAAAAGTATTTTTGGCTTCACTCAGCAGCCATTAATCAGAGATTATATCACAGAAAAAATAATTGAGCAACTCTACCAAGAAATTACTAGAGAAGAGTGCAATAGTTCTACATCCTCTTGTTCCTTGTTTCCTTTTCTTCAAAACTATGCTCTGATTAAAGCTACAGCCGAAGAGTCGGTCAGAAAAAATCAAATTAGCGCCATTGTTACGCCTTTAATTTCCCGACTCCTAGTTACGTACAACACCACCGAAAAGTTAGCGGAAAAACTAAATTACATTTTAATCAAATTAGCAGAGCAGGGTGTAGCACCCGGATATGGGGCTGGTAATATCTTCAATTTATTATGTCAACTTCAACTAGATTTAACGGGCGCTGATTTTTCTGATATCACTATTTGGCAAGCAGATATGAGGGGTATTAATCTGTACCAAGTCAACTTTTCTGGATCTAATTTAGCCAAATCGGTTTTTAGTAGACCAAGAGAAAATAGTCATAATTTAGTTAGAGATGGCCGCGAACAAACGATTGAATGTTCAACGGTTGAAATGCAGAAGTATGGAAAAAATCTCTCCCCTTCAAGAATTTATGAAGGCATGAATATCAAGGGCGTTACAGGTTTAACTCAAGGGCAAAAATCCTTGCTAAAAGCTTTAGGTGCTGTCGAGTAAGCTGTCAAATTATTTAATTTGGCAACTAAAAAGTCCCGATGTTCCGATGTTTATCGTTTAGTTGGTGGGTGATGCTGTGGGGCTAGGCCACCCTAAAGCGCTTGTGACAGTTCCTAAGTCTTGCGGGTTCCTAACAGTCTGTGATGAACCTAGTTAAATCTATAGGATTTAACCTAAAATGATTACAGGTAAAGCCACCGCCAACGCCAAATCGTAAAACGCCCAATCGTAAGCAGTTCTTTACCGAATATGACAGCCAAGACAACATTTTTGTTGAATCATTGAGGCGGATTTTGATTGACCGAGAAAATGGGATGCAAGCCCCGTCCTTTTAGGACGGCTTTATGCTATAGTTTAATTGGTTGAAATCCCCACCTAAGATTGCAGCGATATATACTCATCTTGAGTTGAAACCGGGACTGATCCAGTAATAGGGAAAGACCCAAGGGCAATGGTTAAAATCCAACCTGGAAGCAAAACAAAGTATTGTTAATGTTTTTTAAACAAAACGATACATATAGTCGGGATAGGGCATTGCCACGACTTAAAATGAACATGGAGGCGCTCGTAAGACTACTTCGGTAGGATTGGTCGATGAAGTGTTAAGAATCCTCTCGCCTTTAGGCAGGGGAGTATGTCAAAAAAGTAATTCCCCACTAGGTTGAGGGAATAGGGGGCTTGCCGTTTAGCCTCTGGGTGCTAAATTCACTCAAAATGTCGATCGCTAGCAATCTCTAGTTTTTAACCAGCGGTTTCTCAATCATTTTCATGCTCAGCAATTGCCCTGAGCTCCGAAACCCGGATTCTCTCATACTTGATTGAGAGAGAAACCCGGTTGCTCAATCATTTTCCGGCTTTGAGCAATTGCCCTGAACTCAGAAACCCGGATTCTCTCATACTTGATAGAGAGAGAAACCCGGTTGCTCAATCATTTTCCTGCTTTGAGCGATCGGCCGATCGCTCAGAAACCCGGATTCTCTCATACTTGATGGAGAGAGAAACCCGGTTGCTCAATCATTTTCCTGCTTTGAGCGATCGGCTGATCGCTCCGAAACCCAGTTTATCTATTGCCTTGCCCGTCAGAACTACCAACTTACTCAAAACTTAAAATTCGCTCTTGCTATTGTAAAGATTTCCCTTTATAATCATCATCAGCGGTAAAGAAACGTAAATTATACTCACAATCCACTCATTTTATGCTACAGCAGAGCTATGAGGTGGGAAGTTGTGACTAGAACAACGTCCGTTGTAATTATATCCATTTGGAGATTTCCGTAAATGACAATCGCAGTCGGACGCGCCCAGACCGAAAGAGGCATCTTTGATGTCCTCGACGACTGGCTCAAACGCGATCGCTTCGTCTTCGTAGGCTGGTCTGGCATCCTGCTATTCCCCTGCGCCTACCTAGCCATCGGTGGCTGGTTAACAGGCACCACCTTCGTCACATCTTGGTACACCCACGGTTTGGCAAGCTCCTACCTCGAAGGAGCCAACTTCCTCACCGTAGCAGTCTCCACCCCAGCCAACAGCCTCGGACACTCCCTGCTGTTCCTGTGGGGCCCCGAAGCACAGTGGGACTTCACCCGCTGGTTCCAACTCGGTGGGCTGTGGACATTTGTCGCCCTCCACGGCGCCTTCGCACTGATCGGCTTTTGCCTGCGTCAGATTGAAATCGCCCGTTTAGTCGGCATCCGTCCCTACAACGCCCTAGCATTCACCGGCCCCATCGCCGTGTTTGTTTCGGTGTTCCTGCTTTACCCCTTGGGTCAATCAGGCTGGTTCTTCGCCCCCAGTTTCGGCGTCGCAGCAATTTTCCGCTTTTTGCTATTCCTGCAAGGCTTCCACAACTGGACGCTCAACCCCTTCCACATGATGGGCGTTGCAGGCATCTTGGGCGGTGCGCTGTTGTGCGCTATCCACGGTGCAACCGTAGAAAACACCTTGTTTGAAGACGGCGAAGGCTCAAACACCTTCCGCGCCTTCAACCCAACTCAGTCAGAAGAAACCTACTCGATGGTTACAGCTAACCGCTTTTGGTCGCAAATCTTCGGAATTGCCTTCTCCAACAAGCGCTGGTTGCACTTCTTCATGCTGTTCGTACCTGTCACAGGCTTGTGGATGAGTTCCATTGGCATCGTCGGTTTAGCATTAAACCTGCGCGCCTATGACTTCGTATCACAAGAATTACGCGCTGCTGAAGATCCTGAGTTTGAAACGTTCTACACTAAGAACATTCTGCTTAACGAAGGCATTCGTGCTTGGATGGCTCCGACAGACCAACCTCACGAAAACTTCATCTTCCCTGAAGAAGTTCTGCCTCGCGGTAACGCCCTGTAATCAGCGCGAAATATCAAAAATTCCAACATTTTAAAAGGGTAAGATAAAGCAGTTTAGGCTTTACCCTTAATGCTTAAAAAGCTCCTGCCTGGTGGCGGGAGCTTTTTGTTTGCAGGATTCGATCGAATTAGCGCCCTAAAAAAAATGATTTTGTACAAAAACCAACTCTGCCTGCGGCTAGAACAACTCGTGTCTCTATATCTGGTGAAGTTTCCTAGGATCGTCAATTAAATAATTTCCCTTTTTTCTTGTGGGATGGGCGTCCCGCCCGTCCTTTCTGGGCGGGCGGGACGCCCATCCCACAACAGTCATGAAAAGTGGATTTTATTTAATTCTCATCCCCTATCTGGTAAGAAATCGATCAGCCTTTCCCCGCCGCCAGAGTTGCCATGCACCTGATAACCGCACAGCCCGGATTCTGAAGAACATATGGGCAAATGGCTGAAACTACGATCGCCCGCTTGCTGTAGAGATCGATCAAAGACCTTGCAGCATCACTAATTTCCGCCGATCTTGCAAAATTCTCAATTTGCCTCCCCCACTTCTAATTTCTTGTGTTATTCTGATAATTGTGACTACTGGAATGATACTCAGAACGCAAGTTCTTTCGGTAACGCTGGCAATGGCTAGCGCACAAATCATCACCTTAAATCTTGTATTTAGGTGATGTGCGTTCCAATATTAAGCCATTTAGCTAAACCTGGAGGTGATGCCCATGATAGAAAGTAGTAAACGCATGGGTCATCAGATTGGAAACTACCGGCTGTGCGCCGGGGCCGCTCACTAGCAGTCAGCCGTCGTCTCCAACGGGAAACGACTTCCACGGGGAACCAGGCTGAGCTAGGGATTCTCCCGGCAGTCAGGTTCTAATCTGAAGACCCGCTAGACCGCTCTCACCTCAAATAGTGTTAAATCTTGAGTAGGAAAACTTGAGACTAAACGCTATTGGTGAGAGCGGATAGTTTTTTGGTCCGGGTTTCTACAGGTGGGCAGTTAATCTGCCATTGCTAATCCCAAAGAAAAAAATTATGGCTGAGCTACTTAACAATACTGAAATTCAAGAGCGCGCCAGTCAATTGTCAGGCTGGACGGTTGAAGGCAAACAACTGCGCTCTACCCGTGTATTTAAAGATTTTATAGAAGCGATCGCCTTTGTAAATAAGTTGGTCGCCCCCTCAGAAGCCGCAGCACATCACCCCGATATAGAAATTTCCTATAATAAAGTTACACTTAACTTGACAACTCACGATGCCGGAGGCTTAACTGAGAAAGACTTTGCGCTAGCCCAAGAGATTTCTACGCTAGATTAAAAGAGTGTCCGTTGGCGCAACAACAGGCCCCGCTCGCGGAAAGCTGGCCAATAAAAAATCGACTGGGGGTGAGAATCGGGTGCTAAAAAGTCGAGAGGCCAAACGTTCAATGTATAAAAGGCTATTCCCCATCATCCGACCATGATCGTATTTGAAAAGCCAGAGTTCAAGAACGAGTCTGCTGCGGCAGAAAAAACCCATCTGATAGAAAAGCTTTTAGATATTGGCGCGGCTCTGTCGAGCGCCCAAGATTTGGGCGACTTGTTAAACTTAATTTTATCCAAAAGTAGAGAAATCACCTACAGCGATGCTGGCAGTGTTTACTTAGTAGATAACAGCGACGAAACACCTAAGCTGCTGTTCAAGGTAGCGCAAAACGGTTCTAAACCCAGCCTGTCGTTTAAAGAGTTTGCTCTGCCACTGACAGACAAAAGCTTGGCGGGATACGTGGCAATTACAGGTCAAAGTTTGAACCTGTCTGATGCCTACGACTTACCCCCCGGCGTACCCTACCGGCTAGATACCAGTTTTGACAGGGATATTAATTACCGCACTTGCTCGGTAATGGTACTGCCGATGCAAAACCGACAGGGGGAGACAATAGGTGTACTGCAACTGATCAACCGCAAAACAAAGGCAGATACGGTGCTGACAGCAGACAATGCCTGGGAAGCGACGCAGCAGTATTCGGAGTGGGAAGAAAGGATAGTTCGATCGCTCGCTTCTCAAGCAGCCATCTCGATCGAGCGCAATCAACTTCAAGACAGCATAGAACATTTGTTCGAGGGCTTCGTCAAAGCCTCGGTGCAAGTCATAGAAGCCAGAGACCCCTGTACCTACGGCCATTCAGAACGAGTAGCAGCCCTGACAGTACGCCTTTCAGAAGAAGTAAACACCGTCAGCAGCGGAGGACTGCGCTCTATTTACTTTAACAACCGCCAAATTCAAGAACTTCGCTACGCCGCCCTGCTGCACGATTTTGGCAAAATTGGAGTGCCCGAAGCAGTTTTGACCAAACAGAAAAAGCTCTACCCCGCACAGCTAGAAATCATTCGCCACCGCTTTGGCTTAGCTCAACGGACGATGGAAATGGAATGCGTCCAGTCTAAATATAAATACTTGCTGGAGCATTCAGCCTACCGAAAACACCCAAGCCAGGAGCCAGAGTGCGCTCAATGCCAGGAAATCGAACAGCTAGACACTAAGCTAGCAGAGGCGAAAACCCGATTAGCAGAATACTGGGAAGTGCTGCTAGAGGCAAACGAGCCTCACATTTTGGCAGCAGAACCCCTAGCTCAACTGCGAGAGATTGCTCGACAAACTTACAGAGATATAGATGGGGCAAGGAAACCCCTGCTGAACCCAGACGAGATATTGCAATTGATGGTGTCAAGGGGCAACCTGACGCCGGAAGAACGATCGTCAATAGAATTTCACGTAACTCACACTTACGAGTTTCTGAAACAAATTCCTTGGACAAAGGATTTAAAAAATATTCCAGACATTGCCTACGGACATCACGAAAAACTCGATGGCACAGGCTATCCGCGAGGTTTAAACAAGTCAGAAATTCCAATTCAAGCGCAATTGATGACGATCGCCGATATTTACGATGCCCTGACAGCAGGCGATCGCCCCTACAAGCGAGCTCTGCGAACAGAGGCAGCGATGAAAATTTTGCGGCAAGAAGCAGCTCACAATAAAATCAACGCCGATTTGTTGGAACTATTCGATCACCGCCAAGTCTTTAGCGTTCTAGGACACAGCTTGGATGTTAAAGTCGAATCAGCCTAGACGAGTCGGGCGTGCTGTGCTAAAAAGTAAAGAGGCGATCGGGCGCTATCTAGTGTCAGCAGTCAAATCAATCCACAGCCCAAGCCTGGTATGGTTTTGACGCCGTTGAGTACAGGTAAAAAAACAGGCTCTGTGCAGCCGTCAGTCACATCTATATACTCGGTCAGCCCGAAAGAATCAAAAGAAAAAGTGAATTTTAGGTCTCTTTTTAGAGTATGCTAGTTGAGCAACGACTGACCACATAGAAGACTAAAAAAGTTTCTCTGTAATCGGTGTGAGGATGAGAGTGAATATGTCGAAATTTTTGTGGAGTTACTTACTAATCAGCCCAGCAGTCTTAGGAGCTACCCTAGTAGTTTCTTCGAGCGCGATGGCAGCAGACGCTCAGCAGGCTGCTGATGCGCTCAATCCCGCTGCCGCCAAAGCTGAAACCGCTGAAACCTCCGAAGCGAAACTAAATGCTTTAGCTGCTGTTTCCGAAACAACTGCAGCCTCCGAGCCAGTAGAAGAAATTTCCCAAGTCGCTGGCAGCGAAACCCAGGCAGCGATGGCAGATGTGGCCACGCCTGCAACTGAAAGTGCGCTCGTCGGAGCCAACACAGCCCCTGCTGAGGAAGATCCCCAAGCGGCATCACAACCTACAAGTGAATCTTTAGCCGCAGTTGAGCCAGCAGTCGCTCAACCAGTAGAAAATTCGGCCCCGGCAGCCCAACTAGAAATTCCAGCCCCAGCAGCTACCGCTCTCCCAGAGCAAATCGGTGCAGTTCAATTAGAAACTCCAGCCCCGGCAGTGGCAGAGTCGGCAGAACCAAGTTTGCCAAAACCGGCTGAATCTTTAGCCCAAACTGCAGCACCACAAGAGCAAAACCCAGCCGCCACATTAGAACAGCTCAACCAGTACACCACCGAAGGTGCTGCCGGCAGCGAAACTGAAGGTCAAGTTACCTCAGTATCTCAACTTTCCGACGTGCGGCCCACAGACTGGGCTTTCCAAGCACTCCAATCCCTAGTCGAGCGCTACGGCTGTATTGCCGGTTATCCCGACGGCACATTCCGCGGCAACCGGGCAATGACCCGCTACGAATTCGCAGCCGGTTTAAATGCTTGCTTAGACAAGGTGAGCGAGCTCATTAGAGCAGGCAGTGGCAACTTCGCTACGAGAGATGACTTGGCAGCCCTCCAACGGCTCCAAGAAGAATTTGCAGCGGAACTGGCAACCCTGCGCGGCCGCGTCGATGCTTTGGAAGCTCGGACAGCCGAACTCGAAGCCAACCAATTCTCAACTACTACCAAGCTGACCGGGGAAGCAATTTTTGCCCTCACCGACGACTTTAGGGACTTTAGTGCCTTGACTGGCGGTGTTAACGTTCTGGGCTCAAAGCGCAGAAGAGGCAGCAACAACAACGAAGCTGTCTTCCAACAGCGGGTACGTCTGAATTTAAACACTAGCTTCACCGGCAGAGACTTGCTGCTGACGAGGCTTCAGGTAGGCAACGGTCAACCCTTGAACTTAGGGTTGACCAGCGAAGGCACTCAAACTTGGAATGTCGTCGGCAGAACCGACAACGTTGTTGCCCTCGACACCTTGCTATACAAGTTCCCCGTCGGTCAGCGACTGAACGTTAGCCTGATAGCCAACGCTGGCGTTTGGGACGACATTATGCCGACTGTCAACCCTTACTTTGAAGACTTTGACGGCGGTAACGGGTCATTGAGCGCCTTTGGACAGCGGAACCCGATTTATCGCTTGGGCGGTGGCTCAGGTATCGGCTTTGACTACGCCTTCGGCGGCAGGGGCTTGCTGGGTGGCGTGTTCGGCCCGACTTCTCTGTCCTTCGGTTATTTGGCGTCAAATGCAGCCAATCCTAGCAAGGGTGCAGGCTTGACGAATGGCGACTACGCGGCGATGGGTCAGTTGACTTTTACCCCCGGACGCAACTTGCAAGTTGCTTTCAACTACAACCACGGTTACTTTGGCAGGGGTAACTTTGGGTTTGACAACGGTTCCGGGGCCAGCGTCCCCGGCGGTTTCACCGGTACCAACGAGGCTAATTCTCTCGGCTTTTTGAGTGACGGCTTTACCTACGAGGATGGCACCTCCTTCCGCGCTCGCAAAGTGGTCAGCAACTCCTACGGTGCTCAGGCTTCGTTGCGGCTGAGCCCGAGGTTTATCATTGGCGGCTGGGCTGGTTTAACCCATGCTCGCATTCTCGGCATCGGCGATGCGAAAATTTGGAATTACGCTGTCACCTTGGCTTTGCCAGATTTCGGGAAAGAAGGCAACTTGCTAGGGTTCGTGGTAGGTCGCGAGCCTTACTTGGATAAACTTAAGGTTCCGAGCGATTTGCGGGGCTTCACAAATGACCAGTCGTGGCACTTTGAAGGGTTCTACAAATTCAAGCTCTCGGACAACATTTCTGTTACTCCGGGCGTGATTTGGGTGACGAATCCCGATCAAAATCGCCGTAATGATGACACCATCATTGGTACCCTGAGAACTACTTTCACGTTCTAAGAGCAGATTAGAAGAGGCAGGGCGGTCCAACCCTCTCTGCTGGCAACTTCCAAATTTAGCCCTGCCCCAGGCAGGGCTTTTTTGTGCGACTGACGAATTGGGTGCCGACAATCAATAAAAAAAATTAAAATTATCAGTCGTAGACGGAGAAACCCGGTTTATTGCCGTAAGACCTTATGAATTGAGCAAAGTCGATTAAGTTCAGTGGAAAACCGGGGTATAATAAAAAGTTAGAAGTTAAAATTGTTAACTCAATAGTGAGGAAAATTTTGACATCTGACTTGGGAGTTGAGAATTCTGGTATTTGAAGCAATTATGGTAGAACTCTCCTGTAAAAGCGAATACGCAATCTTAGCTTTGCTGGAGCTTGCCGATTGCTACGAAGAAGGCGAGCCTCTGCAAATTCGCCAGATAGCGGCTCAGCAAAATATTCCCGATCGATATTTGGAACAGTTGCTGGCTACAATGAGACGCAGCGGGCTGATTCGCAGCCAGCGAGGAGCTAAGGGAGGTTATATCTTGGCCAGAGAACCCTGGAAAATTACACTCCTAGAAATTATCAACTGCCTCGAAGGCTCAGAGTTCGATCGAGCTGAAAAAGACTCGCCTGCTCAAACTGTAGAAAGTGCGGTGATTTGGGAAGTTTGGCAAGAAGCTCGATCGATTGCCAACTCAGTGTTGCAAAAATACACGCTACAGGATCTGTGCGAAAAGCGCAATGGCAGACGGCAGCTCGATATCATGTATTACATCTAGTTAAAATATTGCCAACTAGGAATTAAGATTTACTTTCAACCACAAACTGACAAAGATTATGCGTATTGCTGGCGACATTACAGAATTGGTAGGGCGGACGCCCCTGGTGCAACTCAACCGCATTCCCCAAGCCGAAGGCTGCGTGGCTCGGATTGTGGTCAAACTCGAAGGCATGAATCCGGCAGCATCGGTGAAAGACCGCATCGGTGTCAATATGGTCAATCAAGCAGAGGCCGAAGGTCTGATTAGTCCTGGCAAAACGGTTTTAGTAGAACCGACTTCTGGGAATACCGGAATTGCTCTGGCAATGGTGGCTGCGGCTAAGGGCTACCAGTTGATTTTGACCATGCCGGATACGATGAGCACGGAACGCCGATCGATGCTGCGAGCTTACGGGGCCCAACTAGAACTGACTCCCGGAATTGAGGGCATGAGCGGCTGCATCCGCCGCGCTCAAGAGATTGTGGACAAAACTCCCAATGCGTATATGTTGCAGCAGTTTCGGAATCCCGCGAACCCGCAGGTTCACCGTTCGACAACGGCTGAGGAAATTTGGGAAGATACAGACGGCGAGGTGGATTTCCTGATTTCGGGAGTCGGCACGGGCGGTACGATTACGGGTGTCGCAGAGGTGATTAAGTCGCGGAAACCCGAATTTAAGGCGATCGCCGTTGAGCCGGCTAATAGTCAGATACTGTCGGGCGGAAAGCCAGGGCCTCACAAAATTCAAGGTATCGGCGCTGGTTTTGTGCCGCCGGTGCTGAATGTGGATTCGATCGACGAAATTATAGTTGTTACCGATGACGATGCGATCGCCTATGGCCGTCGCTTGGCCAGAGAAGAAGGACTTTTGTCCGGTATTTCCAGCGGCGCGGCACTATGTGCGGCGGTGAAAGTCGGCCAGCGTCCCGAAAATGCAGGGAAATTGATTGTAATGATTCAGCCTAGCTTCGGCGAACGCTATCTCAGCACTCCCTTGTTCCAAGATCCAGAACTCAATCTGGCGATGGCCCTCAACTAGGTCAGCCTCCGACCCAAGCTGCAGAAACTGACAGCAGGGCGTACAGTGTACGCCCTGCTTGGCTTTGCTTTTTAGCTTAAAGAATTGCGATAGATTGTAGCTGCCTCGATCGCGAGCGAGGCCGAATTTCTCAAGGGCTTTTTTTTTGAACGAACCGCTTTCGGCGCGTTAGCCAAGTGGTCGGTAAGCGCTCTTGTCGGGAAGGAAGCAGCTAACAATTGCTGGGAGGATGGCTATATGAGTCCCCAATGTCGATCGGCTTACCACTTCCAAAGCCTCAATCTTTTTCTAAAATAGATTTATGTTGACACTCCCCGGCCTTAAGGCACGGGGATTCTTAAGACATTTCAGTCTTAATATCCCGCGCAAGCGTGGGTTCCCAGGCTGACTACTCTGGGCACAAAAGAGTGCGTAGTCATATCTCCTCAAAAATGTTTTGGGCGTAGACTTTCCCCCAGTCCGGGGGTAGGTTTTTACATCTTGTCTGATTTGGTTATTCTACCATATTCATTTGTTAAGATGGATTTGTTATTTTACTTAACAATGGAAAAAAGCCCTCCTACCAGGACAGGGTTTTTAACCCAATTTTCTGATAAGTTGAAAACTGACGTTTTCAACTTACACTTTTTGGCATTTATATCAGATAAATACCTAATAAATTAGCAAATAATGATATTTTTGTCAAGCTTTTTTTCACAGATAATCCAGATTTCAAGGAAATAACAGCGTGTCTTCCGTTACCAATCACTACAAAACCCTAAAGATTAGCCCAACCGCAACCCAAGCCGAGATTAAACAAGCATACCGCCGTTTAGTCAAATTATTTCATCCAGACAGCCGCAGCGACACAGCGGGTCACGAAGAGATTGTCCGCCTCAATGCAGCCTATGAAATATTAGGAGACGCCCAGCACAGACAATCTTACGATCGCCAACTTTCCGAGCAAACCGAACAGCAATCACCAGTCGCACCAAACGTCAGCCGCCAGCAACAACAAACAGCACGGGACGCTGACGAACTAATGGAACAGTGGCTGATTAAAGTATACAAACCAGTCAATAGAATGCTCAACAGCATCTTGAAGCCACTTAAAAAAGAAATAGACGAATTGTCAGCAGATCCGTTTGATGACGAACTGATAGAAAAGTTTCAACTTTATATCGAAACCAGCCGCGAGTATCTCAAAAAAGCTCATAACTTTTTTACATCAATGCCCAATCCATCTAATGTAGCCGGAGTTGCGGCCCATCTCTACTACAGCATCAATCAAGTCGGAGACGGAATAGAAGAATTGCAGCTATTTACCCTCAATTATGACGATCGCCACTTGCACACCGGTCAAGAACTGTTTAGAATTGCCGCTAGACTGCGGCGGGAAGCACAGGATGAATTAAAATTTAAAAGTTAGTTAGTCAACGAGAGGGGGAGAGGGGAGAGTGAGAGAGTGGGAGAGTGGGAGAGTGGGAGAATTGCTCAATTCCCAATTCCCAATTCCCAATTCCCTCAGCATTCATCCGTTAAATGCGTTAAATCCCGTACACGGCGCGTTGCCGAACTTCCTTTCCGTATCAAATTCCAAAAAGAACTTGAATTCGCTTGCGAATTTTAATAAAAGGAGTTTGTCCCAGAGAGTCGCCATCTAACAATCCCAAATCTCTCAAAGCTTGCTGGCGTTCCGACAATTTTTGAGCAATCTGATCGGCTAAGTTCGGCTGTTCTATTAAAAGTTTTTGCAAGTCGTGGCGTTCCACCACAAACAAAATTGCATCTTCGCTAGTTTTAACAGTCGCAGTTCTCGGAGTTCCCAACAGCAAAGATATTTCCCCAAAAAACTCGCCCTCATGAAGCGTAGCAATATACTGATCGGCTTTTTGAGAAAGAACTTCTACAGTACCCGAAAGAATAATATAAAAAGAATCGCCAGGGTCATTTTCTTTACATACAACCTGTCCCGCTGGAAACAGTTGTCGGTAGCCGTATTCAATTAACTGTCGCAGTTCTAAATCCGTACACTGTTCAAAATAAGTTACTCGCCGCAACAAATCTCGCAGCGTCCAATTATTAGGGGATTTAGGCCCTGAGTTTTTATGATCGGAAACCGTGGAATTAGATTTGACTTCTGTAGAATGTGTGGCATTCTGCGGAAAAAGTTTGCCGTTGGAATTATCGTCTTTGTTATTGTGAAAAAGTTGAGTTAACTCTTGGGGGTTTCGCAGCCACAAATCCCGCTGTGGAAAGGGAATTTCGATATTTCGGTGGCGAAATTCGTAATCTATTAAAAAATAGACTGCACTTTTAATAGCATCGCTTTCCTGTGGCTGGTCAATCCAAACTAAAAGTTCAAAATTTAAAGCGTGATCTCCAAAACCGCAAAACCATACTTTAGGAGAAGGATGGGACAAGACATTCGATTCCATCCGTGCCGCAATTAATAGCGCTTCCGTAACTATTACTGGGTCAGAGCCGTAAGCAACGCCGACGGGGATGTGGATGCGGCATCTGGGGTCTTTGTAACTCCAGTTAATAATGTTAGTTTCGACAAACTTAATGTTGGGTATGATTACAAAGAGACCGTCAATTGTTTTTATAATCGTAGAGCGGATCGAAATGGTTTCTACCGTTCCTAATAACTTGTCTATTTCAATAAAGTCTCCGACTCTAATTTGGTGCTCGAATAGCAGGGTGAGACCGCTGATAAAGTTGCTGGCGAGATTTTGCAAGCCGAAGCCGAAACCAATGCCGACAACGCCAGCTAAGACGGTGAGAGAAGTGAGGTTGATGCCGGCACTTTGCAGGACGAATATACAGCCAAGCGTTGCTAAAATATAGCTAATGATGGTGGAAATTGCTTCTCGACTGCCACGATCCAATCCCATCCGAACTAGCAGGCTGCGCTTGATTCCTTCACTGATAATCTTAGCTAGAATGAAGGCAAATATAGCTAAAACTATCAGTTGGACGATCGCACTGATGGACAGATGAGCGTCCCCGATATAAAAGAGGGGGGTTGTCATCGCACCCGACCAATCTTCAAAAAAGCGATCGGCTCGTGAAGTAATCCAATTCATTAATATTTGGTAAGGGGTAATGGGTGATTAGTTTTGAGCGCAACTGAACCGCCAACTGCTAACTATTGCAGAGCTTAGGCGAAAAACTCGAACTGTGGAGTGCCCTGTGTTGCAAAAAAGGTCGATTCCTTACCGCAACGGGCCCGCTTCGCGAACGGGATAAATCCGCACGCGCGTACTTTCTCAAAGGCTCGTAACTGATGGGTTAGCAATTGATGGCGAGAAACTGTTTTGTAGCGGTATTTTCTGCCGGATATCTGTGTTGTGGCGTAAAATGGGCCCGGCGGCTCGATCGATCGGCGACTTGTTGCCAATATTTGGAAAATTGGTAGAAATTCATTTACAGCACCCTCAAATAATCGAAAAATTCCAGCAAAAATTAGTTTATCCTTAAGAAGCGAGTCCTTTACAGAACTTAACAAGCTTACCCTACTTGACTTTTATGCAGTGCATCATCAATCGTCGGGCACAGTTTTCGGCGAGTCACCGGTACTGGCTGCCGGAGTTAAGCGAAGCCGAGAACTTTGAGCGGTTTGGCCCAACTGCCCGCGCACCGGGACACGGACACAATTACGTCCTTTACGTTTCCATGATAGGAGAACTCGACGAGAACGGCATGGTGCTCAACCTGTCTGATGTCAAGCACGTCATCAAACGGGAAGTTATCAAGGATCTCGATTTTTCCTTTCTCAACGAAGCGTGGCCGGAATTTGAGCAGACTCTGCCAACTACCGAAAACATAGCACGGCAAATTTGGCTGCGCCTAGCCCCTCATTTACCTCTGAGCAAAATTCAATTGTTTGAACATCCCGAACTTTGGGCTGAATATTTAGGAAACGGAATGGAAGCTTATCTAACTTTGTCCACTCATTTTAGCGCGGCCCATCGGTTGGCTCGTCCCGATTTGAGCTTTGAAGAAAACTCGGAAATTTACGGCAAATGTGCTCGTCCCAACGGTCACGGTCACAATTATCATTTAGAGGTGACTGTTAAAGGGGAAATGGATGCGCGGACTGGCATGATTGCTGATTTGGGAGCTTTACAAAAAGCCGTTGACGATTATGTTGTTGAACCGTTCGATCACACTTTTTTAAATAAGGATATTGCTTATTTTGAGAACGTTGTGCCGACTGCGGAGAATATTGCTGTTCGGATCGGGCAATTATTGCGATCGCCCGTTCGGGAATTGGGCGCAGAGTTGCACAAAATTAAGCTGATTGAAAGTCCGAATAATAGCTGTGAAATTTTCGGCGCTGATTTAGAGGAAGTCGTGGCCCAAAGTCAGCAGCCGGAAGCGGTTTTAGCTAAGGTTTAGAGCTAAAAATCGGGTCTGGTTCACCCGGATCTTTGGCTAATTGTGCAGATTGGTGAACCCGGCCCTACCAGCCTAATGATGATTTCGAGGGTTATTCAACCGGATTAGGCGCGAGAATATATTTTTGGACAAAAGTTCCACAGCCAGAATTACTGGCACTTTTCCTGAAAAGTCAGACTCCGCCCGTATTTTGGAGATAGTAAGTCAGCATTCCTCATGTCAGCTATTCTAACTGCTGAGACTATGAGTTCGATCGCCCGATCGCTGACAACCAAGCACTAATTTCTCCTAAATGAGTTGACGTTTATGCGCGTCTCTAATCTAGCTCTCTTGACTCTGGCTGCCCTCGCATCCCACAATTTAACTGCTAATACTAGCGCCAATCCTGCTGCACCTCCTATTTCTCCTGAGACACCGCAAGCTAGCAACGTTGTTGATGCCGTAAATAATACTGAATCGCGTCCGGCTGAGTCAATTAGCGAGCCTGAGACGATCGCCCACGAACAATTTTCCCCAAATATTACCGTATCCCGTCGGGCTGAGCCAATTAGCGAGCCTGAGACGATCGCCCACGAACAATTTTCCCCGCGAATTGCTGTAAAATCGCCGACAGGTTTACTGGTAGCGGCCGCTCAACCCGATGTATCTGCTAGTGCCAAAACCAAGGCGAATACTCCTGCTGCATCCGGCGATGAACTAACAAAATCTTTACAAGAAACCTGGCTGGCTAAATTAATCGAAACCGGGGCTGAAAGCAATCCTCAAGTTCGCGAGGTTTTAGCTTTTATCTCCCCGTCTAGTGGCAGTGCGGAATCTGGATATGGTTTTAATAGTACCATAACTCTGCTCAATATTTTGCTAATTCTTGGTACTGTATTTCCACCTGTGACAATTGCATTTTTTTGGATGATGCGACGGCTGATAATCAAACAGTTGGTGGCTGATGCCAATAAACGATTGCAGGGCATTGGTGTATTGGAATCCGAACTCAGAAATTCTAGCCAACTGACTCAAAAGTTAAAGGATGAATTAGAAGCGCAAATGGGTGCAGCTAAACAATCCCTTGATTTTTTAACTAGAGAAACTGAAGTTTCCAAATCTTCTGTCGAGCAAATTGAGACTCTCAAATCTCAATTTATCATGCACCTGCAAGTTTTGCGGAAAGAAGTTGACGAGAAAAAATATCAAATTGTTCAAGAGATTTCCCAAGTTCCCGCAGTTGTTGCCAAAGAAGCTCTCAAAATCGCACCTCAACCGGCCTTAAACAATTCCCAAAAATCGCAAACTGCACCTGCTAACGACGAAAAATTGATTGCTGACGATTATATCAAGCAAGCCGAAGGGCTTTATTTTCAAGGCAATTATGATGAAGCATTAGTCTGTTTGGAAAAAGCTGTTTTAGCGAATAAATTTTTGAATGAGGCTTGGTATTGGCGCGGAAATGTGTTAGTAAAATTGCAGCGCATGGAAGAAGCACTGGCCTGTTACGACCAAGCAATATTAATTAAACCGGATAACTACGAAGCATGGTATAATAAAGCGAGTTTGCTGGCCAAATTGCAGAAGTACGAAGAGGCGATCGCCTGTTACGAGCGA
Organism: Microcoleus sp. T2B6; assembly: GCF_036700475.1. Taxonomy (NCBI): domain Bacteria; kingdom Bacillati; phylum Cyanobacteriota; class Cyanophyceae; order Oscillatoriales; family Microcoleaceae; genus Microcoleus; species Microcoleus sp. T2B6. Next base: position 33,600 of record NZ_JAUBOZ010000030.1, read on the forward strand.
GCAAGTTCGAGCGAATCCCGAAAATACGGGTGTTGGCACAGTATAGCGGCTTTGTTGGGTCAATTGCAGCATTACGAAGAAGCGATCGCCAGTTACGATCGCGCCCTGGCTATCAAAGCAACCGACAGCGAACTTTGGCACAACCGAGGTGCGATGCTGGCCAAAGTACAACAGTACGCAGCAGCAGTTGATTCTTACGATCGCGCTATTGAGATCAATCCCAACAGATACGAAACTTGGTACAATCGAGGCAATATGCTGTGGAGACGGCTCCGCTACAGCGATGCTATTGATTCTTACGATCGGGCGATCGGCATCCGGCCCGACAAATACGAAGTTTGGTACAATAGAGCTGCTGTGCTCGGAAAATTGCAGCGATATCAAGAATCGATCGAATCCTACGACAAAGCAATAGCGATTAAACCGCAGGATTTTGAAGTGTGGCACAACCGAGGCGTAGCTTTCGACAAACTGTCGCAGCACGAAGCAGCAATTGCATCTTACGAATCAGCAATTACCCTTAATTCCGAGTGTTACGAAGCTTGGTTTTGTAAAGGCGAATCTTTGGCAAAATTGCAGCGCCATGAAGAAGCGATCGCAGCTTATGAGAAAGCGATTGCTATTAAGCCTGACTCCTACGATGCTTGGCGTCATGTGGGGATAGCTTTGTCAGAATTAAAGCGGTATGAGGAAGCAATGGCAGCTTACGATCAAGCTATTGCCATCAAACCAGAAAATGCCGAAGCTTGGCGCGATCGAGGCGCACTTGTATCAGAATTAAAGCAGGATACAGAAGGATTTATTGCCGGGGAAAAAGATACTCAGAAACAGCCACAATCCGATCAATCTTCGGAGAGTTAGTTCGGTATTACCTACACCACTACGTGCACACCCGAAGTTTCTTGTTGGTAATTTTGCGCTGTGATGGGCAATCGCAGAAACCCCGCGATTGCCCATCACAGCGCACCATGATGGATGAAGATACCCGACATTATATCAAGCTGACAGCGACAAGACAGGAGACTCCTGCTGAAGCGGAATCTCAATAGTAAACTCTGTTCCCCCGCCTGGTGCAGAAATACACCCCAAGCTTCCCCGGTGTTTTTCCACTACAATTTGCCAGCTAATCGACAACCCAATCCCTGTGCCCTTACCGGGGGGTTTTGTCGTAAAAAATGGGTTAAATACGTGGCGACGAACCTCTTCCGAGATCCCTGGCCCATTGTCCACAATTCGGACAGCTACGCAATTGCTGCTTGTTACTTCTGTGCTAATCCGAATCACGCTAGGATTCGCTTTAATTTCTTCTAGCGATCTCTGCGTGTTCCACTCGTCAATAGCATCGATCGCATTGGCAAGTATATTCATAAATACCTGATTCATTTCTCCCCCATAACAGTCCACTTCGGGCAGGTTTGGGCAATAGTCCCGCACCACTTCAATCGAGGGGCGCTCTGAGTTAAATTTTAGTCGGCTCTGTAAAATCATCAGCGTGCTGTCCATGCCTTCGTGAATGTTGACCGCTCTCATTTCATATCCTTCTTGCCGTGCGAAGAGGCGCAAAGATAAAACGATTTCGCGGATGCGATCGGCTCCTAAGTACATCGATTTGAACAATTTAGGCAAGTCGTCTTTGAGATAATCTAGCTCGCTGGCTGCGATTTCTGCTTGTATATCTGGAGCCGGATTAGGATAGTGCTTTTCGTAGAGGTCAAGGATAGTGACCAAAGCTTTTGAATATTCCAGAGCATAGGAAAGATTTCCATAAATAAAATTAATTGGATTATTGATTTCATGAGCTACGCCAGCCACGAGTTGGCCTAGCCCGGACATTTTTTCGCTCTGAATGAGCTGGCTTTGCACGTGCTTGAGTTCGTGCAGGGAATTTTCGAGCTGTAGGGCTTTGTGCCGCTCTCGCGCTTCCGATGCTTGCAAAGCTGCTTCTGCAAGCTTGCGTTCAGCAGCCTCCTGCTTGAGGCGTTCATTCGTTTGGGAAAGTTCAGCGGTGCGCTGTTCTACTCGCGTCTCTAGCTCTTGTGCCAAAACTTGTAGGTCGGCTTGCGCTCGCTCGCGCTCGACAATTTGCGCCTGAAGCTTTTTAGTTAGATTTCGCAGATTCAGGTGCGTGATAGCGCGAGCTAAAACTTCTTCGTGTTGAAGGGGCTTAGTGATATAATCAACTCCCCCCACATTAAAGCCTTGGACTTTGCTTTCTGTATCGTCCAGCGCGGTCATAAAAATGACTGGGATATCTTTAGTTAAGTCATTCGCTTTCAGATTTTGACAGGTTTTAAATCCGTCCATTTCTGGCATCAGCACATCCAACAAAATTAAATCCGGCTGGCAATATTGCACTTTTTTGAGAGCGCTCGACCCACTGCGAGCTACCCAAACAGTAAAGCCAGATGCGGTCAAAAAATCCAATACTGAACCCAGATTAGTGGGCGTATCATCCACAATTAAAATGGTGCCTCTGTCTAAAGATTCCCTAGTCATTTTTATTCCTCATCTAAACTGTTGAACAAATTCTACTAATTTGTCTTCTTCAAAGTTTTTGCTTAATTCAAGCAACTGATTGGCAAAAGGTGCATAACGGATATCTATTGCCTTCAGCTTGCTGGCTCGCTGCTCAATACTGAGGAGTTCACCTTTCATGGCTAAATCGAACAGGACTGCAACTTCTTCCGAAGGGGGAGCAATCAGTGGTTGGTCTTGGATTTGGGAAGGGGGATCGGTGAAGATACCTTCTGAACTGAAAGTTGTTCGCTCCTCATAAATCCATTCTAAACCTAAATGGTTTCCCAAGCATTCTAATAACTTTTCTGCCCGAATAGGTTTGAGGAGAAAAGCGTTGCAACCAGCCTGGAAAATGCTTTGGGGATCGCCAGATAAAATGCTAGCAGAAGTTCCGATCGCGATTACATCCTTCAAGGCAGAGATTTTTCTGATCCGCCTCACCGCTTCAAAGCCGTCCATGACTGGCATTACTAAGTCAATTATAATACAGTGCGGTTGAAATAACAGCGCTTTATTCACGCAGTCTTGACCGTCCGTTGCCTCCATTAATTCAAACCCAATGGGAGCTAAAAGATTAACTAGGACAGAGCGATTTTGCCAGCGATCGTCCACGACTAAAATTTTCCGCCGATCGCCTGAGTAACCCCTGATAATTTTTTCAGGTTCTTTTTGATACCCTCCCCAGCTTTCGGTAATAGGCAACTCTAACTCAAACCAGAAAATACTGCCTTTGCCTAAAGAGCTTTGTACTTTCAGTTCGCCGCCCATCATCTCCACTAATTGGCGACTAATTGGCAGCCCTAATCCTGTTCCCTCTATCTGGCGATCTGAACCGCTGGCTTGCTCGAAGGGCAAAAATATTTTTGAGAGTTCGTCCGGCCCGATGCCAATGCCTGTATCTTCTACTTGGAAAATAAATTTCGCTGTTGGGGATTGGGGATTGGGGATTGGTGATGACAAAGATTGCTGAGTCTTCACTCTGTCTACTTTAAAACTAACGCCTCCTTTTTCGGTGAACTTTATGGCATTACCGAGTAAGTTGATGAGAATTTGCCGCAATCTTTTTTCATCGGCTTGGACGCAAGTGGGAAGTCGAGTTAGCGGTTCGTAAATCAAAGAGATTCCCTTCTGTTGGGCGCGAATCTGGCAGATTTCAGTAATGCCTTGGAGAAAGTCTGACAGGTGAAACTCGGTGAGGTAGAGTTCCATTTTTCCGGCTTCGATTTTGGAGAGGTCTAGAACGTCATTGATCAGAGTTAGGAGATGTTCGCCACACTGATGAATGATGTTAATACCAGAATTTTGTTGACTGGTTAAACCTGTGTCTCGTTTGAGGATTTGGGTATAACCTAAAATGCCATTGAGCGGTGTGCGAAGTTCGTGGCTCATGTTGGCGAGAAATTGGCTTTTGGCGCGGTTTGCGGCTTCGGCCGCTTGTTCGGCTCGCTGTCTCTCTTGAATTTCTACTTCTAGGCGCGTATTTTTGGCTTTTAATTCCTCGGTTCGCTCTTCTACTTTGACTTCTAAAGTGTGATAGAGGTTGGCATTTTCTAAGGCGATCGCAGCTTGTCCCGATAGCATCCGCAACACTTCTACCCGCTTCGGCGTGAAAGCGCCAGCAATCACGTTGTTTTCTAGGTACAGGATGGCACTTAACTTACCTTGAGATAGGATAGGCGCACACAAAATAGATTTTGGTTTGTGTTGGGCAATGTAGGGGTCGGCGTTAAAGATTTCCTCGCGGCCCGAATCATTTAAAACGACATCTTTCTGAGTTCTGGTGACGTAATTAAGTACCGAGATAGGCACTTGCCCAGAAGTTGATACTGGTAAAGATTCTAGCACTCGGACTTGATCGTTAGTCCCCGCCGCTTCTATAACAAGTTGACCCTCTTTTGAGAGAATAAGCGATCCAGTTTCAGCGCCTGCGTTTTCTATCAAAATTTTCATTAACTTGGTGAGCAAGTTAGGTAGAACAATTTCGCTAGAAATGGCACTAGATGCTTTCATTACAGTTGCCAAGTCTAGCAACTCTGTTTGACCGCCTGTAATGGTCAAAGGAGGAATTGTCATCGTAGGGTTGAAAGCGGTTTCGGTGACTGCAGGCGATCGCGCTATTAATTGCGGGTATTTTTCTTCGAGATGTTTAACTTTAGCTAAAGCTCCCCAGCGCATATAGGCATAATAAGCATCGGTCATGTAAGTTCTGGCAATCTTTTCTTTACCCCAGGAAAAATAGAATTTAGCAGCGAGTTCGTGAGCTAGTGCTTCTTCGTTGATGTACTCGTTTTCTTTAGCCAGAGCGATCGCTTTGTCGTACATCTCCATTGCTTCTACTTTTTCGCCTAAAACCCGATGCTTTTCTGCCTCGACCAAATAGAATTTATGCAGATGATTCATTGGGGCATAATCCGCCCAGTTTTGCATTTTTTCTTGATTACTTTGTACGCGATCGCAAATTTTATGTTGCCCAGGCGCGGAGCTAGGGGCATACACCGCTAACCGTACTAAAGAATCGTAAAAATGGAATAGAGGAAGATGAGGTGTTGCGACTACTGCGTCCAAATAGTTCTCTTCTCTCTCTGTATTTTCAATCGCTTCTGAGTAATTTTCAAATAAATAACAAAGTATAATTTTATTTAAATATATGTAGGCAACTGCCGCTTTGTCGTTTGCTTGCTGGTGCAGGGGCAATCTTATCTCCTCATCGCAGGCTTCACCCTGGAGACGGCAGGTGTTTTCACTTTTTTCTAGCAGATTTAAGGTAGCCTGCCAATAAATTTCGTGATAATAAAGCGCTGTTTTCTGCTTAATTTTATGAATAGCATTTCTGTTGATGGCCATTTCTCTTTCAAGGGAAGTCAGTTCTTGGCCGGTATAGTAAGAGAAATAAGAGTACACCAATAGACCAAAAGCACCAAATTCTAAATCTCCCATTTCCAATCCGCTAGAGTAAGCTGATAGCAAAGGCTCTAATGTTTGTCTCAGATGCTCTTTCCAAGGTCGGATAAATATATTTACTATGACGACTGTTTTGGCTTTGATTTCTTGAGCATTTAACTTTGACAGCAGACTTAAAGCTAATTGACCAAACTGATAACCCGAATCAATATCTCCCACAACCCCGCAAAGCAGAAGACCATAATTGGCATAAGCAATGGGAGAAACAGAAGCATTACCATATTGGACGGATAAATCTACTTGTTTGCACACAGTCAACGGCAACAGTGTAGGAGCAGCAATATATGCAGGAGCAAAGATACTTGATAAAAGTTTGATGGCTGCTAGTTTATAGCGATCGCTCATTCGAGGCAGGTCAATTAAATCCTCAATTCGCGTTCCACTCAACATTGCCGCAGTTTCGCCTAGTGCCTGCCCAATATCGGACGGTTTCGGCTCAGAGGGAAACTCGACCCCTAATAGCTTTAAAACTTGTAGCGCTGTATTAACCGCTTCTAGCAGCCTGTTCTGCCCTATGTAAGCCTGCATCTGGACTTCGTACACTTTCACTTTGTCCAGCAGCGTTTTGGCGCAGTTTTGTACTATCTCAACGAATCTCTGCATTCCGTCAAAATCACCACTCAAATATGCTGATTCTGCTGCTTCCTCATGCAGCCTTAATGTCAGTTCATACCGATTCTCCCAGCTATCTACCGCTAACAGAGATAAACCCACTTGCAAATATTTGACGGCGGAATCGTGGGCTGTAGCAGCTTTGGCTTTCTGACCTGCAATCAGATTCAATTGGGCTAGTTCATATTTTTGGGATTCAGTGGTAAGTAAGTCAGTACCATAATTGAGTTGGTTAACTAAAGCGAAAATATTTTCTTTTCGGTCTTCTGGTGTTGTACTTTGCAGCAGCAGTTGACCGATTTTTAAGTGAGTTTCTTTTTTCTGCTCATCTGGAATCAAAGAATAGGCTGCTTGCTGCACTCGGTCATGTAAAAACTTGTAGTCAACCTTCACATCAGTTAAGGTAAAACCGCCCGATTCTTCCTGACTAAATACGAGGGGAATTTTGTATTCATTGCTCAAAGGTAAAATCAAGCCAGCTTGAAGTGCTTCCCACAATTGCGCCGCCGTGACTAAGGATAATTCCTGATTGACAATCGCCAAAACTTCTAAGTTAAAAGTGTTGCCAATACAAGCAGCAAATTTTAATACTTTTTGTGTATACTCTGGTAATTTGCGTATGTTTCTAGCAATCAGTTCTACAACATTGTAATCGGTGATGCCGATCGCTTGAATTTGCTCGATATTCCATTGCCAACCCCCCTTTGTCCCCCCTTGGTAAGGGGGGGTTAGGGGGGTGAAGTTATAAGTCAACAAATCTTCTTGATAGAGAGTTTTGAGGAGTTGACTTAAGAAGAAAGGATTTCCCTGCGTTTTATTAAAAAGTAGAGAGGCGAAATTTCGCGTCTTTACAGACAGGGGTTCCGAACCGCCAGATTCATTTAAAGTATCCGCAATTAATTCTTCGACATGAACCAGGTGTAATGGTTGAAGGACAATATTATTCACCGTCGCACCAGTTTGGCGAATCTTGTCAATCGTTTGCATCGTCGGATGAGTTGGATAAACTTCGTTATCTCGATATGCCCCAATCACCAATAAATACTCGCTATCAGAATCAGTTATTAGCAATTCAATTAATTTCAACGATGCCGAATCCGCCCACTGCAAGTCATCGAGGAAGATAACTAACGGATGGTCAATAGTCGTAAATACGCCAATGAATTGTTTAAAGACGCGACTGAAACGGTTTTGAGCTTCAGTTGCCCCTAGCTCAGGTACGGGTGGCTGTTTGCCAATAATTAATTCGATTTGAGGGATAACATCAATGATGACTTGTCCGTTATCACCTAAAGCGGATAACAGTTTTTCTTTCCAAGTTTGGATTTCTACTTCGCCTTCGGTTAGCAGTTGCTGAGTTAAGGATTGGAATGCTTGAATCAGAGAAGTATAAGGAATATTGCGCTTGAACTGGTCAAATTTACCTGCAATAAAATAACCTCGTTGCCGCACAATGGGTTTGTGAACTTCATTGACCAAAACTGTTTTGCCTATCCCGGAATAACCGGAAACCAGCATTAATTCGGTGGAACCACTGGCAACGCGATCGAAAGTTTCTAGAATATTTTCAATTTCTTGCTCGCGACCGTAGAGCTTTTGCGGTATATTTAATTGCCCTGCTTTATCCGCACTTCCAACAACAAAGTTGGAAATATATCCGCTAGCCTGTAATTTTACCAAGCAAGTTTCTAAGTCAAATTTTAGTCCCTCAGTGCTTTGGTAGCGGTCTTCAGCATTTTTAGCTAATAACTTCATCGCAATCGCTGAAATTTGGGGTGGGATTTCAGGATTTAGCTGGTGAGGGGGAATGGGAGTTTTGGCAATATGGCTGTGTACCAATTCCAGCGGGTCTGTGGAATTAAAGGGCAACTCGCCTGTGAGCATTTCATAGAAGGTAACGCCTAGTGAATAAAAATCAGTGCGGTAGTCAATTGACCGGTTCATCCGACCAGTTTGTTCTGGCGACATATAGGCGAGTGTGCCTTCGAGCAAATCTGGATGGCTGAGGGTCGAATTTTCTCGCTCCAGGCGCGAAGCGATGCTGAAATCAATAATTTGAACTTTTTCCGTGGCTGGGTTGATGATAATATTTTGTGGCTTTACATCTTTATGAATAATGTTATGTTTATGGATTTCGGCTAAGGCAGAGACAAGCTGGAGACCCAAAGAAAGAAATTGAATGATTGTGAGTTTTTTACGCTTCATCCAATCGTTTAGAGACTCGGAGCCTGAATCTTCTAATATTAGTGCTAAACCGTTTTTATAGCTTTCTAAACTAATGGCTTTGATAATCTGCTCTACGTTCAAGCTGTGCAGGATTTGATATTCGTGCCGCAAGCGGGTGATGTCAGAAAGAGTGGGATACTCAGCCTTTAGCGTTTTGACGATCGCGCTGGAAAAGTCCGAATCCTTGCGAGCGCGATCGACTGAAGTTCTTATCCCGCTGTGGAGGGTTTCAACGAATTGATAGCCAGCTAAGTTGATAGTCATTGTTATTCTAGCGATCGCAAGGGAATTGAGCGTGAGGTTGAGGCCGGTTTTAAAACTTAATTATTGTTAGAGCTGATTGTAACATAGCAATTTACTCAACAAAAGTTAGCCCAGTTTTTGCCAGGACTTTTCTACAAAGCGTAGAGGAGCCAAGGGCAGCGAGTCAGAAAGGCTTTTTATACAGCCAAAAGTTTACTATCTTAGAAAGGCTATGCTTGCTTTTAGCGAACTATGCTGCTCTATCTAGGATGCCCTAAAAATCTTAAAACATATTAAAAGTTAATAAAGTGTAATTTATTAATTTATTTATTGGCTTTTACTCTCCTTGGCTCCATCGGATTGTGCTCAAACGGATATCATTTAATTATATTTTTGTATCAATCAGTAAAGAAAATTTAACAATTTTAATAAAAATAAAAAAATAAATTCACGAAGCTTCAAATGAGTTTCAGGAATTATACCAATTTTCTAAAAGAGTGCTACAGTTAGTAGATGTCTTTTGTGTGAGTTACTACCCAAATATAAAGAGCGAAAATGTCAGGAGTTGTCAAGATTCAAATGGGGGAAACAGAAGCAGAACTGAAAGCTCTTCTCGCTCAGAGTTAAAGATGCTCACCGACAAGAACAACAGCAATCTCTGTATTGGGAGCATCTCAATGAAAGCAGCCCTCCGCTAGAAATTGGAGCCAGGAGCCAGGAGTCAGGAGTCAGGAGGAAAGAAGAAGGAGGAAGAAGAAGGAAGGAGCCATAATAAGTGTTTTTACAAATATGAGATGCTCCCTCTGTATTTGCCCAAAACCCAAACTGTACAAACTGTATCGTCTTCTTCTGTGCGCGTCGGGAAACATCGTACCTAGCCTGCAATGAAAGATGATTGTTTAGCTATCGTCAAGGGAGAATGGAATAAGCTGTTACGCATTTAAACGACTAACGAACCAGGTAAGGTGCGTCAGAAGCGAACACTTACAGTTAAAAGGGAAACGCTTATGTACTGACGCACCCTACAATCGTCCTTTAAATGTCGAACAGCTTAATTATTATCCCAAAAACCCGGTTCGGGAAGACCAAGAATAATCAATCGTAAAACTGTAGAGAAATTAGAGAAGGAATTGCCAGAACCCGCAGGATTCAGTAGCTACAAGGAATTACCTCAATGGTTGACAAGCTGCTGTGAGGTAAATGTATCATATCGGACAGTACATCAGTAGGCAATATCTCAAGTCAAAATAAAATTAAAAATCCCGCCTCCTGTAGCCGTGAAAAACCGCAAAAAGGGGCAGTAGAAGAATAAAAAAAACTGTCAGACCGGATTTTTATGCAGTTGAGGTGTGATTGTTTTTAGATTGTTAAATGTGGTACAATCCCACTTTTTAAACAACAGAATATCAGAAGCCCCAAAAGGGATCTCGCTCCCCCGATCTATCTCTCAATATTAAGATTTCCTTAGTTGCCGCCGTGGCGCACAGAAATCGGTGATACAATCAACAGCTTAGCTAGGGGTGCCCGAATATCCGGGCTGAGAAAACACCCTTAGAACCTGAGTCTGGGTAATACCAGCGGAGGGAAGCTGTTTATCAAGGAAATTAAATATGCGTACCGAATGGATCGCTAAGCGTCAGGGCCAAAGCAATGTATCTCAAATGCACTACGCCCGTCAAGGTGTAATTACTGAGGAAATGCACTTTGTTGCTAGGCGAGAGAATCTCCCGCCAGAACTGATCCGCGCGGAAGTAGCGCGGGGACGGATGATTATTCCCGCTAATATCAATCACCCGAATTTGGAACCGATGGCGATCGGCATTGCGTCTAAATGCAAAGTCAATGCTAATATCGGTGCATCTCCCAACTCTTCCAATATGGAAGAAGAAGTTGACAAGCTTAAATTAGCAGTGAAATACGGCGCTGATACCGTGATGGACTTGTCCACCGGCGGCGGCAATTTGGATGAAATTCGCACTACGATTATCAAAGCTTCACCGGTGCCGATCGGTACTGTACCAATTTACCAAGCTTTAGAAAGCGTTCATGGTAATATGGAAAGTCTGACGCCCAATGACTTTCTTCACATCATTGACAAACACGCTCAACAAGGCGTTGATTACCAAACAATTCACGCCGGAATTTTGATCGAGCATTTGCCGTTGGTAAAAAATCGGTTGACTGGGATTGTCTCTCGCGGCGGCGGCATTTTGGCGCGGTGGATGCTGCATCACCACAAACAAAATCCCCTCTACACTCACTTTAACGACATCATTGAAATCTTCAAAAAATACGATGTTTCGTTTAGTTTGGGAGATTCTTTGCGCCCCGGTTGCACTCACGATGCGTCGGATGATGCTCAATTAGCTGAACTCAAAACTTTGGGACAATTAACTCGCAAAGCTTGGGAACATGATGTGCAGGTAATGGTGGAAGGCCCCGGCCACGTGCCGATGGATCAAATTGAGTTTAATGTCAAAAAACAAATGGAGGAGTGTTCGGAAGCACCCTTCTATGTTTTGGGGCCGTTGGTGACAGATATTGCGCCTGGATACGACCACATTACCTCAGCAATTGGGGCGGCGATGGCAGGTTGGTACGGTACTGCAATGCTGTGTTACGTGACGCCGAAGGAACACTTAGGATTGCCGAATGCTGAGGATGTCCGAAACGGGCTGATTGCTTACAAAATCGCGGCTCACGCTGCAGATATTGCGCGGGGCCGTCCGGGTGCGCGCGATCGCGATGATGAACTCTCGAAAGCGCGTTACAATTTCGATTGGAACCGTCAATTTGAGCTGTCATTAGATCCAGAACGGGCAAAGGAATATCACGACGAAACTTTGCCGGCGGATATCTACAAAACTGCTGAATTCTGTTCAATGTGCGGGCCTAAGTTCTGTCCGATGCAGACTAAGGTTGATGCCGATGCTTTGACGGAATTAGAGAAGTTTTTGGCTAAGGAACCTGTAGCCCAAAGCTAATTGGATTAATTCGTAGGGTGGGCATTGCTCACCTTACTTAATCCTAAAGCTGTTTCGTTTCTTGTGGGGCGGCCATCCTGCCCGCTCAAAAGTAGGGTGCTGATGGCGCACCTTACTTAAGGTTAGATTAAAAGCAGTTTCCGAAAAGGAGAATTGCGATGTTCCCTTGCAGGTACTTTTTTGTTACCCAGGAATCCAGAATTTTATCGAGATTGGGAAGAGCAAAAAAAGTAGCTATTTGCTCTTTAGTTAATAGTTTGCCATCTTAGTCATGCCCAAATTCTTTATTTCGCCTTGTCGATATAAAACTCTTCATCAACTCAATTTCGTCTAAACTGCACTAGCCTCGCAAACCCAGTTTGCAAGAATGAAGAGAATTGCTACCGCGATAGTCAATTAGCGGCCTACCCTGTACTGGTAAACTAACTGAGCGTCGGGATTGATTTCGCTGCTTAAGAGGCATTCCGTTTCCCGATTCAAGGAACTAGCGGCGGCTTCAAACGCTAATCTCATGCCGCCTCTTCCTGAGAATAAGTCAATAAAACGGATTTTTTTCATGGCTATTAAGCCGGTGGTGAAAACTCATATTTTGTGCTATTTTTTAATGGAGGCAGAGCCTCTAGATATTCATTACCAGGCAGAGCCTGGTAACGAGAAATATGGAGGCAGAGCCTCTAGATATTCATTACCAGGTAGAGCCTGGTAACGAGAAATTTTCAATTCGTAGGGTGCGTTAACGCCGTGTAACGCACCGCCAGCCTCATGCACCATTTGAGCTAGGTAAAAGATTTACCTGGATATGTTAGCTCGCGCTGTCTGTTGACACGTTGAAAGAATGCGGCGATCGTTTGCGCTAATTGTGCGAATAGAATGCAGATTTGTTAGCTGAGTATTGACTTCAACTGTTTGAATTTGTCCGCCTGACATGGTTTTCCCGTACAGTGTATTTCCCTCAATTTTACCAGTGAAGCACGCAAAGTCCGATCGCGGCGCGTAGATTGCACCAACGACGCGATCGTTCTGACGTTGAAACACGATATAGTTTTGAAGAACTTGGTTGGGCTGTGGCGAATCTCCGTACAGGTAAATACCATCTGGCAAAGCAGCAACATTAGTCTTAGATGGATTTTGTTGTGCTTGAAGCGGTTGTTGCTGAATCCCAACACCAATTAGTGTCAGAGGACAAATAAAGGCTGTTGCCAGTCGTTTCCATTTCTCTTTAACAGATGCAGGTAAAATCATTACTGCTTCTCCTTGCGCGTCATCTAACATATTAAAACAGTCTTCTCTAGTTAATATCTCGCTCAGGTTATAATTTCGCTGTGCTAAAATAGGCCTATTGGTAGAGACTCTCAACCTGAAAGCTTGCGCTTGTTTAGCACCGAAAACTTTATTTTCCCTTGTCCTCCAAGTACCTGAGCTGATTTTGATAAAATTAGAGCAGACATAGTTTCTAATCCCACCCAATCAATACTTCGGACAGTTTTTAAGCAGCGAGAGTACCATAGGATAGGACTGACGGAAGGTTAGGGTGATTTAAAATTAAATTCCGGTCTAAATCTAACTTATCAATAAAGGTGTAAAGTATATGCCTATTGAATTCACGGCGTTTATAAGAGGTCATGGAAAACACGAATGGCTTGGGAGATGAATGACGATTATAAGCTTCATATTTGGCTAAATTTAAAGCAATTAGACTGGCGTTAAAATGAAAATCAAGGCATTGACCACTACGAGATTGACAATTGGATAAGCCCGTAAATTGTTTGGCATCACGAAAAATAAACTCAATCTGAAAACGAGCCTGATAATACTCAAGTATTTGCTCACCTGTCAGCTCGATATCAGTGCTGAATAATAAAATATTTTTGATTTTACCATTGGGTTGGAGTTCTGAAAGACAAGCTAAACGTATTTTGCATTTTAAAGAAACACTCCATACTACTAATGAGTAAAGCTTAACTCCCGGTTTAACTTCTTTGATGAAGGTTAAGTTTTTTAACTTATTACATTCTACTTTTCCATCGTATTTACGAGGTGCACCTATTTTATTTTTTTCACCTGTATAGAGGTACTTTAAGTTGGCATCTGAGCGTAATTTACTAATCAAATTTAAATTTGAATTTCGTACAGCATCCCAGAACTTAGCGCGGCAATAATAACCATCAGCTACCAAATAGCGTACAGATTCTGGCAATAAAGAACGGGTTTTTTTTAAATGTTGAGCATAGTCGTCAACTCTTGTTATCTCAGGCGTTGAGCATAGTCGTGCTTTTTTTTTAGTTGGTTTTTTTGATTTTCTTTTCCTTTGAGCAGTGAGGGGATTTTTGGGTAGTTCTGTGGGAGGACGCCAGGGTGTTTGTTGTACACTCACACTATAAGACAAATGAGTTTCGACTTCGACCACAGAAATTACAGAAATTTCTAATCCCTCTTCTGGTCTGCCAGCTACACCATTATAAAAGCTAGCTTTCCCTTCAGTTTTTTTGCCACTATGAGTCAATAAATGAACAATCGATTACAGCAATAATAGTTTGCTCAGAATCCAAGGCTTTATTGATAAAGTATTGATTAAATTCTGCGAAATCAAAGTTTTTCAAAAAATGCCGACGATAAGTTTTTTCACTCAACGAACTGTAACGGCTCAGATTGGTAAAGTTTACCTTGCCATAAACAAGCAATATGGTGGAAAACAAGGTCACCATAAACTTTTTTTGGGATTGACTAATCCCTGACATTTGTTGTAAAATTGATTCTAGAATATTCATCAGGCATTTTTTTAAGTTCGTCTATTTTTTGAGCTTAATCTAAAAAGTGCCTTTTTTTGGGAGTTTCGGTTAAAATTCCAGGGATTTTTTGTCTCTGTTCGGGGAGCGTCCCTGTTCCAAAACTGTCCGAAGTATTGCCCAATAAAACACCGATCTAAGGTTGATGCCGATGCTTTCACGGAATTAGAGAAGTTTTTGGCTAAGGAACCTGTAGCGCCAAGCTAGTTCCTAGGGTGAGCGAAAATACTCGGCTCACCCTTCCCAATTCACCAGGAGCTAACTTTTTCTTGGGTAGAGTACAAAACATTCTGAATAACTTCTAGAGCAACAGCTTTAACTACATTAATACTTACACTATTACCCAGTTGATGATAAGCTTTATCATCATTAGGATGCAAAATAAAACTATCGGAAAAACCTTGTAACCGCGCCGCCTCGCGGGGAGTAATCCTGCGGACTCGGTTATGAGAGTAAACTCCTAATCTATTAGCATCACTGGCAACAATTGTTACAGAAATTTTATGCAGATCGAGAAATTTATAGACTTCAAAGGAAAAGTTACCGGATACAGGTTTGTATTGATTGTTGTTCCGTTGCAGGTACTTTTTTGTTACCAAGGAATCCAGCATTTCATCGAGATTGGGATGAGAAAAAAAAGTAGCTATTTGCTCTTTAGTTAATAGCTTGCCATCTTGGTCAGCTCCAAATTCTTTATTGCGCCTTTTCAATATAAAAAGATTCATTAATTCAATTTCGTCTAAACTGCACTCGCCTCGCAAACCCAGTTCCCAAGAATGAATCGAATTGCCACCGCGATAGTCAATTAGCCGCCTACCGTGCAAGCGACTGAAATCATTGTTAACTATTTGTTTCAAGGCATTAACAAATTCTGGCGAACAATCATATTTTGGATCTGGATTGTCTTCCAAAATATCTGCAACTGTAACAGGTTGACTTAACGGGGAAAATAACGATAGCTGTTGATGACTAGAGGAATGCGAATCTTTTGGGCCTAAGTCAGAAATTAAGCCAAATTGGGGCGAAGCATTTAAAATTCCTACTAGGTAAACTCGGACACGGTTCTGAGGTAAGCTAAAGTTAGAGCTGTTAAGCAAGAAATAATCGAAGCTGTAACCTCGGCTTTTGATTTCGCCCTTAATAGTTTCGAGGGTTCTGCCGCCGTCGTGGCTGACAAGCCCCCGCACGTTCTCGAAAATAAATGCTTGAGGTTTAAAGGTATCAATTAACCTTGCAATCTCAAAAAATAGGGTGCCTCTGGTATCTCCAAAGCCCTCTTTTTTGCCAGCATAGGAGAAAGACTGACAAGGAAATCCCGCTAGTAAAATTTCATGTTCAGGCAGTTTGTCAATTAATCGGATGTCGCCTAAAGGTGTGTCGGCAAAGTTTTTCTGGTAAACTAATTGAGCGTCGGAATTGATTTCGCTGCTTAATACGCATTCTGTTTCCAGATTCAAGGAACGAGCGGCGGATTCAAAGGCTAATCTCATGCCGCCTATTCCTGAGAATAAGTCAATAAAACGGATGGTTTTCATAGCCTTATTCTCGCTGGTTAAGATTGATATCTTGCACTATTGTTAACATGAGGCAGAGCGAAAATATCTGCGTTACCAAGTTCTACCTGGTAACGAAGGGAATCGCACAAACTGCTATTTCTTGCTACTAATCCATTCCTTAAGATCGTTAATCGTAAAAACTGTTTCAAAGTCCAATCCAACAGATTGATAAAACTGGGCACCACCTTGCTCCCTGTCAATCAGCGACAACACGCGATCGACTTTATAACCCGCACCGCGCAACCGTTCCACCGCCTGCATCGCCGACTTACCCGTCGTCACCACATCCTCCAAAACCGCCACATTCGTCCCCTCTGGCAACAGCGGCCCCTCAATGTACGCCATTGTCCCGTGTCCCTTCGTCTCCTTTCTGACAATTAGCGCCGGAATCGATCGACCTTCCAGAGCCGAAACCACACTCACAGCAGTTACAATCGGGTCAGCACCCAAAGTCAAACCGCCCACAGCTTGCACCTCCGACGACAACATCGACAACAGCAAACGTCCCGTTGCCAAAGCACCTTCAGCGTGCAGCGTCACCGGTTTGCAGTTAATGTAATAAGAACTTTTCTGCCCCGAAGACAGCACAAAATCGCCTTCGCGATAGGCAAACTCGCACAACAAATCTAGAAGTCGATCGCGCAACACCTTTAAATCCGCAGCATCCATAACTCACACCCTATAAAAAACACAAATAATCCGCCGATAATCAGTTTATCAAAAAATTGGGTTGAAAATCCCGTCTTTCGCTTGACCGAAGGCATCCAGGATAAAAGCCCCCGGATTCATTCCAACGCGCCAACTCAGGACCGGTGAAATAAAAAACCTGTCTCCGATGAAACTTGCCCCCGAATTTATCCGTGGGGTCAATGCTTCAATTCTAAAATCTAAAATCTAAAATCTAAAATCGCTTGACGGCTTTTTGATAGAATACACATGGTTGTAATTCCCAAGGTGGGCGGTTGTGAAGCGGCTTTTAGTCGGCACCCTCGAACCTGAAAGCTTTTTAAAAGCAAAAAGAAGGGTAGCGAAAACCTTGTAAAACAGAGCTGGGGAATCAACGCATTCTCACCCACCAGAAAATCAATAATTTGTTTCAATCAAGTAGGGTGGGGCACACCCGAACTCTAGGTTCGTACCCTAGTACGCTTTTGGAGATAGACCCTCTGGGGTGGTTGTGAGTTAAGCTGGTCAATTGGTGCAATTGCACGGTTGAAAAGTTTGAGTATTGCCGAAAGGACGCAACATTTTAAGGTCAGTCGCTGAATTAAGAATCCCTGTCCTTTAGGTCAGGGAGTGTCAAAGTGGAATCGGAATTAATTAAGGAGGCCCAAATATATGAGTCAAAAGTTAAAAAGCCTGAGCGGCGCGTTGATTCTCGCTGTCGCCTCTGCTGCAATGGCATCCGTCAAACCAGCTCAAGCACAAACAGAGCGATTTCATCCAATTGCCGACGACTTCAACCGACAATTTTTTCAAGCTTCAGGAGACTTTTACCACAACGTCAGCTTGCAAGGTTACTTGGGCGACTATTTAGGCATCGGTTCCCCCAGCGGCGTCGTTGCCTTTCCCGAAAAAGAAATTGAGCGGGATGCTAGTCGCGTCAACGGCTTCTACCGACGAGTAATGCAGCGGCAAGTTTCCAGCGATCCGATTCTGCGCGTCCCAGATGCCGTCAATCCCTTCGATGCCTCAATCATGGCACTGCCTCCAGCTTGCCAGCTAGCACCTCAACCGAGCGGCTGTTTCCCCACTCCCGCCGGACTCCAAGATCAGTTTACACTTCCAACACAGCAGGAAGGTTCACCGACTGATCAAGGGCCCGTTAGAGGACTTTATCAAGTATCGCCCCCTGGCAAAAATTAATCGATCGACAGTTGCGAGTTTTGAGCCGAGGCGGGTTTACTCTCATCTCGGATTTGTATTAGAGAGAAAGTCTGAACCCGCCCCAAAAATTCATGTTTTGGCAATCCTTTCGGTAAACGCGCCACTGGCTTTCTTTTAACTATCGCGGTTATTTTACAGGACTAAATATTATCCAATATTTATCGAACAATGCTGCCGTCAGGCATGATTGTTCCTTTCAAAATAGCTTCCCCCAAAATCGCTCCCGCCAAGTTCGCTCCCCTAAGATTGGCCCCGGTCAAATTCGCCCCTCTCAAATCAGCTTTGCCGAGGTTTGCCCACCGGAAATCTGCCGCGCTCAACTGTGCAAAACTGAGATTTGCCCGGAAAAGATATGCTCCAGTGAAGTGAGCTTCCCCGAGGTTAGCTTTAGAGAAATTAGCTGCATAGCAATGTGCTTCAATCAATTCGGCTTGAGTCAGATTGGCTTGACTGAGATTAGCAAAGTTGAGGTTCGCGCCCATTGCATTAACTCGAAACATCACCGCACCGATTAAATTCGCCTCTCCAAAATCGGTTTGTTGGAGATTTGCACCGCTAATATCCGCCCCAATTAAATTAGCACCGCTCAAATCAGATCCTCTGAAGTCAGCCGCTTGGAGGTTGGTTCCAGTTAAATTAGCTTTAATTAAATTAGTTTCGAGCAGTTGCGCTCCAGCAAGATTTGCTAAACTGATGTTGGATTCGGCGAGGTTTGCCGCAATTAATTTAGCCTTAAACAAATCGGTCTTAAAAAGGTTAGACCGCCAAAGATACGCACCTCTGAGATTTGCTTCGGCGAGGTTAGCTTCGCTGAGATCCGGTTCTATATTTGGGTTGAGACTTCTCCATTCAATCCAAGTAACTGCACCTTTTTTTAACAGCGCTAAATGCTGTGTATTTGCCATAATTGCATCTCCTTTAACGGCTATTCCTTGCGACCAACAATTGCTGGATTTTCTCGACCCGTCACGTTTTCCACCGCCGCAATTGCTGCCTGGGAACCTGCTATAATATCTCGTTCTGCGCCGCCGAGGTAAAGCCGTCCGAAACTTCCTACAGCCTGAACCTCTAAGATGTTAATAGATGCGCCTTTTTCTGCTTCATTGGCCGCCAGCGCTGCATAGGCCGCCGGTTCTACTTCTAAGACATAAAGCGTTTGTCCCGCCAGCAGCAACTGTCCGCGGCGGGTGCGGTTGATTAATTGTGTTTGGTGGGGGTCAATGTTGCGAATAATTTGACTGGAAATCACTCGCGGTTTGATACCTTCTTCTCTGCGGACTCCCATGAATTCTAGAATTGCTTTGCCTGCGGCCCGCGTTTCCCCCTGCAGGCCCGAGTGTACTTCTAGAAGGCCGTACAAGCGTTCGACTATCTGCACTCCTGGGCGCACGGAGGCAGATTTGAGGGCGACATCGGTAATTCGGTTAATTTCGATACCGGGGGAGATTTCTATCCACAGCGACGCATCCCCCGGCAGCGGCAAGAATCCGGCGGCGATGGTGCCGATGTATGCTGCGTGCTGCGGCTGCAAGTTGTCTAGAAATACGTAGCTGCGTAGCTCTATACCCAAAAGTTTTTATCTCCGTCGATCGAGTTCCAACACTTGTATGTGCAATATCTGAGTTTACCGTTTTTTGTCAACCACACCTTGTCTATTGTCGGGACTGCCGCACTGCCTCACAACTGGGTGAGGTGCCAGACCCGCTATTTCTAGTGTCGGAGTGCCTCCGCGAGCAATCTTTAATTTTGTGCGCCTGCTAAAAATTTGATATCAATCTGTAGTTATACGTGGAACATAACCATCTTTACTGCTAGAGGTGGATTTAACTTTAAAAGCCAGCCGATATAGTTTTGATAGTTAAAGATTTTAGCCAACAGAGAGCATTTGAATTATGAAACGTTCTGATTTATCCAAAGCAATCGGTGCAGGTATTATAGCTGCTGGTTTAGCCTTAGCACCAGCTCATCTCCCTGCTTCAGCTCAGACAGATACAACTGGCGGTACAACTGGCGGTACAACCGGCACTACAACCACCACCACAACTCCTGGTTCCGATGTCTACAATGCTGAAACCGATCGCGATTTTGATTGGGGATGGTTGGGATTGCTCGGCTTGTCTGGCTTGTTGGGTTTAATACCCAAAAAACGCGAAGAAAATGTCCGCTATACCACTACAACGAGCGATCGCGAACCCGCTGCGCGCACTGACTACCGCTAAGAATTGAGTCTTACTGCTGTCGGTCTTATGCAGGGACAGGATGTTTTAACGTGTCTGCAGATCGATATAGTTTTGATAGTTAAAGATTTTAGCCAACAAAGAGGAGCTGAATTATGAAACGTTCTGATTTATCCAAAGCAATCGGTGCAGGTATTATAGCTGCTGGTTTAGCCCTAGCACCTGCTCATCTCCCTGCTTCCGCTCAGACAGATACAACTGGCGGTACAACTTCCGGTACTAACAGCACAACAACCACCACAACTCCTCGCTCCGATGTCTACAATGCTGAAACCGATCGCGATTTTGATTGGGGATGGTTGGGATTGCTAGGCTTGTCTGGTTTGTTGGGTTTGATTCCCCGCAAACGCGAAGAAAATGTCCGCTATACAACTACAACGAGCGATCGCGAGCCTGCGGCGCGCAGTGACTACCGCTAAGAATTGAGTCTTAGTGTTGTGGGCATTATGCAGGGACAGGATGTTTTAACCTGTCCGACGATCGCCAATAATCATCAAAAAACCTCCATCCGTGAGGTTTTTTTGTTTGAGATGATGCGCGATCGAACCAGGATTAAATTGGTTACATCTGACCTATTGCACCATTCTCATGAACAGGCTTTCCGCCCGCTTCCACAAAGAGTGAATTTTCTTGCGCGCCGTTGCTCATAGCCACTCAATAAAATCATTATTGAGAAGGGTGCAATATTTCAGATATAACGGACTTGAAATTATTAACTTTTTCCTTTTTTCTTCCTTTATTGCTTCGCGTTCTTTGCGTCTTCGCGGTTCATTAAATAAAGACTTTTCAGACACAAAAAGACCTTAAAAAATGTTTTCGCCCGATCGATCGAGTACCTCCCCAATCGCCTGCACCAACTTGTCGGGGTCTAAAGGCTTACAAATGTGTCGCTGGAACCCCGCAGCCAGGGCCTGCTGATAGTCAATTTCTCCAGCATAAGCCGTGAGGGCGATCGCCGGAACCAGTCCCCCTTTGTCAGGCGCCAGAGCCCGAACCTGTCGCATCAACATATAACCGTCGGTATCGGGCATTCCAATATCGCTCAACAGCAAATCCGGCACAGACTGGGTTAAAAACGCCAAGGCATCGGCGGCGTTAGCAACTGCTGTCACACTTGCCCCACAATCCTCAAGCAGAAAAACCACTAAATCTCGCGCATCGGCATCATCATCCACCGCTAACACCTTGATACCGCTCAAATTGAAGGATTGGCCCGGCGACGCAGTTCCCACAGGACTTGTCGGAGATTGCACGGGCATCAGAGGTATCCTGACAGTCAAGGTTGCACCTTGTCCTTCGCCGGCACTGTCGGATTTCACCGTGCCGCCGTGGAGTTCGACGAGATGGCGGACGATCGCCAATCCTAAACCCAATCCGCCAAACTTGCGCGTCATCGTACTGTCAGCTTGCCGGAAGTAGTCGAATACATAGGGCAGAAAATCAGGTTCGATACCTTTTCCCGTATCAGTTACAGTAATTTGGGCCAAGGTGTCCACCCGATCGAGAACGACTTCAATTTTGCCTCCCGGCGGGGTGAACTTGACGGCATTTGACAGCAAATTCCAGACAACCTGCTGAAGTCTGCCCGCATCGCCCAACACCGGGCCGAGATTCGGTGCAAATTGAGTGCTGATTTGAATCGACTTGACTTCCGCCGCCAGACGCATCGTTTCAATAGCAGCGCTGATCACCCCGACTAAATCCACAGGTGCAATATTCAAGCTAACCTTGCCTTGCAGAATCCCCGACACGTCGAGCAAATCTTCGATAAGCTGGGTTTGCAGTTTGGCGTTGCGCTCGATCGTCTCTAAGGCGTAACGCTGCTTTTCCGGTGTCAAAATGTTCGATTGAAGCAGCTTCGTCCACCCCAAAATCGGGTTTAAGGGAGTCCGCAATTCGTGGGACAAAACAGCCAAAAATTCGTCTTTGACGCGGTTAGCCTGTTCTGCTTCTTCCCGCGCTGCCTTTTCCCGTGCTAGAAGGCGTTCCCGTTCTGCTTCTGCAACTTTTTGATCGGTAATATCGGTGTTGGTGCCACACCAGCGCAGCACGTTGCCTTGATCGTCGCGAATCGCCACAGCGCAGGAGAGAAACCAGCGGTACGATCCGTCTTTGCCGCGCAAGGGGAAAGTATCTTCCCAGAGTTCCCCTGTTTCAATGCAGCGCCTAAATTTTTCGACAACGCGATCGAGGTGTTCCGGGTGGTGTACCAGTTGCCAGCCCCAGCCTAGCATTTCTTCTAGCGCCCGGCCCGTGTACTCAAACCAGCGCTGGTTATACCATAAACTCCCGCCAGTGGGATCTGTGATCCAGGCCAACTGAGCGATGTTGTCAGCTAGAGCGCGGAACCGAGCCTCGCTTTCGTGCAGCTCATGCAGGGCTCGCGCGTGCAGGATCACCACCCAGAGGCGAGCCACCACTTCTTGCATCAGCCAAACTTCATCGGGCCGCCAGTGCCGAACCACCTTTGATGTCACCAGCAAAAGAGCCACCCAGCGCCCTTCCTGAAGGCAGGGAACATCGACCAAAGCACGAATCGACACGGCCCCGTAGTTATCGACCAAATGCGCTGTATGCGGGTGATTAGCGATATCTGAGATGACAAGTGTTTGACCTGCTATAGAGAGAGCTTTCAGTTCTGGGGTCTTAAAGTCTGAGATTTGATAGGTGCCGACGGTGCTGGCGAGGTCGGACTGGTGCCAGTCTTGCCGGACAATTGCCCGATCGGCTTCTACATCGATTTCGTGCCAGATGCAGCGATCGACTTTTAAATATTCTCCCAGACAGTTCATCGCTTCCGACAACATTTCTGCGGGGTTGAAGCGCTGCCGCAAGCGGACTTCGAGATCGGAGAGAAACTGCTCGTTGAGTTGGGCTTGTTTGCGATCGTGAATATCAGTATTCGTGCCGATCCACTCGACAATTTCGCCCCCTGCGTCGCGAATTGGCACGGCGCGGGACAAATGCCAGCGTTCCATCTGGTCTGCTGCCCGCCGCAGGCGCAGCTCAAGTTGATAAACTTCTCCGGTGATTTGACATTCTTCCCAGCGGGCCCAAGATTCTGCCAAATCCGAGGGCGGGACTAGGGATTCCCAATTGCTTTGAACGGCTTCCTCGTAAGACATTCCCAGATATTCCAACCATTGTTGTTGATTGGTAAAGCGAATTTCCCCGGCGGAGCTTACGTTCCAAATCAGGTGGGGCAGCGACTCAGCCAAGAAGCGGAAGCGGCGATCGCTTTCTGCTAAGCTTTCTTCGGCTCGTTTGCGATCGTCAATATCAATGCCAATCCCAGCCCATTGCACCACCTTTCCCTTCCTGTCTTTGACGGGCACAAGTCGCGCTAGATGCCAGCGATAATTACCATCAAACCTGCGTACCCGACACTCGAATTCGTAGGCTTCCCCTGCTTCCATCGCAGGAGTGCGCGTACCCACAACTGCTGGCAGATCATCAGGATGAAATAATTGCAGCACCGGTGCAGGCAGCGGCAATTCTGGCCTCATGCCGGTGTAGGTTGTCCAGTGTTTGTTGCAAAACTCTAACCTGCCGTCGGCGGTGTTGATCCACATTAATTCCGGGACGCCATCGGCGAGGGTGCGGTAGAGATTTTCGCTGTGCCGCAGTGCTTCTTCTATTTGCCGCCGCTCGGTTTTGTCCTGCATGATTTTCAGGAAACCTTGCACCTCGCCGGCTGCGTCGCGCAGGGGCATCACCAGCCCGCTGCCCCAAAAGCGGCTGCCATCTTTGCGGAGGTGCCAGCGCTCGTTTTCTGCCTTTCCCTGAGTCAGGGCGATGTGCATTTCTGCTTCCGGCATTCGGGCTGCTGAGTCTTCTGGGGTGAAGATGATTCGTCCGTGCTGCCCGACGATTTCAGCTTCGGAATAGCCCAGCACTCTCTCGGCCCCTGCGTTCCAAGTGGTAATGTGTCCGCCGATGTCGAGGGTGAAGATGGCATAGTCTTTGGCGCTGTCGAGAATTAACTGCAGGTGGGTTTCACGATCGCGCAATGCTGCTTCTGCTTGTTTGC
This sequence comes from Microcoleus sp. T2B6, assembly GCF_036700475.1. Taxonomy (NCBI): domain Bacteria; kingdom Bacillati; phylum Cyanobacteriota; class Cyanophyceae; order Oscillatoriales; family Microcoleaceae; genus Microcoleus; species Microcoleus sp. T2B6. The sequence goes on from NZ_JAUBOZ010000030.1 coordinate 57,639, forward strand.
GCTGGGTAATGTTGCTGGTGAAGCCGACTATTTTGGTCACTTCACCTTGCTGGTTGCGGATCAAACAGCCACGCTCCGAAACCTCGATCCAGCGCCCGTCTTCGTGCCGGACTCGGTACTCGATTTCATAGCGATCGGGAATATTCAAGATTGATTCCCCCCCGGCTTGGATGTGTGCCAAATCGACGGGATGGATGCGTTCTCTCCACCACTCTGGTGTTGCCGGTGCATCCTCTGGGCAGACACCGACGATCGAGCACAATCCCTCGGAACGGTAAACTGAGTTTGCTGCCAAATCCCACTCAAACACCATGCCGTCGATCGCCCTTGTAGCTAATTGGAAACGGTTGTAGCTTTCTTGCAAGGCGAGTTCGGCCATTTTGCGAGCGGTAATTTCCTGTACCACGATATGAATCCCGACAATCTCTCCGCCTCTGTCTCTGAGCGGCCACCAATTCTGCAGCCAAGTGCGAACAACAGTGGGTTGAGCCCTGGTTGCACCGGTGAGTTCAAAATTCCGGATCGGTTTTCCGGTGTCGAGAAGGTGGCGCAACAAAGGTTCGGCTGTGTCTGCCCAGTCGGGGACAATTTCGCGCAGAGTGTGGCCGATGTGCATTTCTATGGCCAAGCCGTTCATTTGGGCAAACCGCTGGTTGATCCGCACGAACCGCAAATCTGTGTCTAAAACGGCCAAACCCACGGGAGTTGTTTGGTAGAGCGACTCTATCTCTAGAAGTTGACGGCGCACGGTTTGCTCGCTCTCTTGCAGCGCGAGTTCGGCCTTTTTGCGATCGGTAGCATCAAATAATACTCCGATAAACCGCACTGCTTCCCCTGCGGCGTCGTAGAGATAGCGCCCGAACGCGCTCAACCAGCGGATTTCTCCGTTGTCGGCCCGGATGATGCGGTATTCGGGGGAGTAGAACGAGCTCGTTTGTCGAGCTGTTTCTATGGCCTGCAGGACTTGCTTTAAGTCGTCTGGATGCACGCTGTTTTCCCACACAGCCGCGCTTGCTTCGCCGCCCGGTACCGGTTCGCAGCCCAAAATGCTGAAATGGGTCGCCGACCAAATTAGTCGATTTGTTCGCACGTCTAAATCCCAGGTTGCCATGCCTGAGCCTTCGATGGCGACGCTCAAACGTTCTTCGCTTTGTTTCAAGGCAATTTCAGTTTGTTTGCGATCGCTGATATCTGTGAGGGAGCCCACGGCCCGCAGGGGATTGCCTGACTCATCCCAAATTGCTCGCCCTCTGGCTAAAACCCATTTGTAGCGCCCGTCGCGACAGCGAACTCGGTACTCGCAGCAGTAATGTGAGGTTTCTCGATGCAAGTGCTGCTGCCAATTGCTTTGCATTATCTCCACATCATCGGGATGAATGTAGCTCAAAAATTGGCTGAAGTCATTGATTTCTTCCGGCCCACGTTCCAAAATCTCTAAACAGCGATCGCTCAGGAAATGGCAATTTGTTTGCAGGTTGTAATCCCAAATGCCGTCGTTGTTGCCCTGTAAGGCTAGCTGCCAGCGTTCTTCGCTTTCTCGCAAAGCTTCTTTGGTTCGATCGGCGCGATCGATTTGTACGGCGGCAACGGCAAAGTCTGCTAGGGCGATCGCAATCCGCAAGTCTTCGGCATCGAACTGGCGATCGTCCTCGTGAGATACAATCCATATTGCCCCCAGCAATTGATTTTCTGCTGGCAGTGGCACGACTAACGCTTCGGCGATCGGCTTTTCTAGCTGCTGCAAGTCGGTAAAGTATTGTTCTGGAGCGAAGTAAAGCTGGGGAGTTTGGCGATCGAAACCTGCTCCCGACAAACGCAATGTGCGGGGTGTGTTTGTGTGTGCTGCAGCTTCCCACGCGCCCGCCAAGGCCTCCCAGCGAAAGATTTGTTCGGAACTGCCATTTTCTTCTAGCAAGCAGACTCCGACGCTTCCTGCACTGCACAAATCTTGAGCGATCGTAACCAGTGTTTTGAGCAGCGTGCGAGGGGAGGTTGCCAGTTGTCGGGCCAGCATTTGCAGCGCTCGGTTTTCTGCTTTGCAATCGTGCGATCGTGGGGTGCGGCGTGACAGTTCCTCGGCGATCGGAATGTCGGTTAAATTAGTTTCTGAGGTTTGCCAAGCTTCCATCAATTAGTCGTCTCTACGTCTTGCGGTCTGAGCTGGCGAGCGTATATTATCAGCGCCCTATTAAAGTATCTGCTATATTATATTATCTACCGACAGACAGAAGATGTGATCTATCTTGGGAATTACTTTTTAATTTTCAGGGTAGTTGATTGGGAGCAGTCCTATTTTGTAAAAAGCGTTTTTTAGGAGTGCGAGCATCCCGATCGCTTTATATATTTTTAGCGACCAAGATTGTCGCACTCCTGTCAAACCCACATTCCGCAGGTCTTTAAATAGAATTGATGGTTATAAAATTTAAAAATTAAAGCCGGAAGTGATTACGGGGCAATCACTTCCGGCTTTTTTGAGATACAATGAACGAATGAGGAGCCAAGAGGAAAAAACCATGAATGAGCATGAAGAAGCCATAAAAGTCCTAAATTTAGACCATTTAGGAATAGTAGCAGGGATAATAGACGAGATGGAATTAGTAGAAGAAGTCAATAAAATAGTAGGAATAACAACCCAAGAAATGCTCAGCCCAGGACAAGTCATGAAAGCAATGATTTTGAATGGACTAGGCTTTTTAAGCGCCCCATTATACATATTCGAGGAATTTTTCGTAGGCAAAGCAACATCACATCTAATAGGAAAGGGAATATTACCGGAACATCTAAACGACGATAGACTGGGAAGAGCCCTGGATAAATATTATCAAGTGGGAACCACAAAACTCTTCACAACAATCGCCATGAAAGCTGCCCATAAATTCCAAGTAAAAATGAACACAATCCACTTAGATGGAAGTTCAATGTACGTACAAGGAGAATATAAAACCCAAGTTGAAAACAGCGACCAAACAGAAAAAGAACCCGGATCAGAAACATCAGAAATGAAACCAATAGAAATAGTTCACGGATATTCACTCTTACCATCGACCAGACCTGAAACAATTTATCATAGACATGATTGTAACAGGAGACGGAGACATACCACTATATTTAAAAATCGATTCAGGAAACATCGACGACAAAAGCGTATTCGTATCAAGACTAAAAGAATTCAAAAAGCAGTGGACATTTGAAGGAATCTGCGTAGCAGACAGCGCCTTATACACCAGGGAAAATCTATCAGCAATGACAGGAATCAAATGGATAACAAGAGTCCCATTAAGCATAAAATCAGCCCAAGAACAAATCGTAGACATCCAAGAAAGCGAATGGCAATCAAGCTCAAAAAAAGGATATAAGATAGCCGAAAGAGCTAGCGAATATGGAAACATCAAACAAAGATGGTTAGTCATAGAAAGTGAACTCAGAAAACAAGCAAGCATCAAACAAATAGACAAACAAGTAAACAAACAACAATCAAGCGCCCAAGCCGCACTACGCAAGCTTTCCCGGCAAAAATTTGCCTGCGTTGCCGACGCAGAAACCGCCATAAAAAATCTATCAGACACATGGAAATATCACCAGATCACCGAAATTGAATGTCAAGAAAAAAGCCATAAAAAACAAAAAACACCAGCCAAAAAAGCTAGTGATATAGACACAATAGCCTATCAAATAATCGGTAAAATAGAAACCAGACCCAAAATAATATCCGCCGAAAAAATTAAAGCAGGGAGATTTATACTGGCAACAAACATTTTAGATAAAAACGAAATAACCAACCAGCAGATATTAGAAGAATACAAAGACCAACAAAGTAACGAAAGAGGATTTAGATTTTTAAAAGACCCATTATTTTTCACATCAAGCGTCTTCGTGAAAAAACCCGAGAGAGTAGAAGCAATTGCCATGATAATGGGAGTATGTTTATTAGTATATAATCTCGCGAATAAGAAAGTTGAGACAAGAATTAGAATCAGCCAATGCCAGCATCAGAAACCAGGTCAAGAAAATGACAAATAAACCGACAATGCGGTGGGTATTTCAGATGTTTCAAGCCGTACATTTAGTCAACCTCAATGGAGCCGAACAAATCAGCAACTTAACAAAGGAACGTCGGGAGATATTAAATTATTTAGGAAAGGTTTGCGGTCAATATTATTTAATAGTTGAAGATGGGTAACGCGGAAAATAAACCGGAGAATATGGTTGAATAAATTCAAATAATTGGCAACATAACAATCATGTTGCCGGAATTTTAGTGTCTAATTTAGGGAAAATCAGTTCAGATATTGCCGAAGGAATATATTTGGAAATATCTGTAAATTAAAATTTGTTATAGTTCGCCAAAATCGCAAAAAAATGATACTAAAATTATAAAAGGTAGGCACAGATATTTTTCCTACACTGAATGTATGATAATCCTTAGTCATTAAAGCCAGAACTGCGGAATGTGGGGTCAAAGCAAAACAGAGATGTACTCCGATGATGGGAGCATCTCAATGAAGGTAAAAAGCGTTGTTTAGGAGTGCTTGCGTGACCGCACAGCACAGTATATACATATAGCGAGCAATGTGTGAAACCCGCGCCAGAGCTTGGTCTAAAATCTCGCTTTTTCCACAACAGGAATCGCGGGTTCGTATCCGTTTTTGGGCGGGGTCAAGGAATCAATTCGCCCCCACAAAGAGATAAAATAGTATTCAGAAAAGCCTTTAATTCTGGACAGACTGCGGCAGCCTCCATGAGATTTTGTCCCTCTAATATTCTTTTGGCATCCCGTGCTTTATCATAACTGCGACGTTTTCCCTGTTCAAATATTTCTTTAATCCGATAAGAAGGTGGATTATTGTGATTGACCAGTTCAGGAGAACCGCTAGGCACGGCTCTATTGCCTCCTGATATTTGCTGAATTTTTGACCAAAAAGGTAACAGCCAAGCTTCAAAGTCATGGGAAGCTGCATGGGGATAAAATTTAGGATTTTCCCCCACCCATTTTTTCATTTGAGCCTTAGCGTCTCCTGCATCTTTAAAATCTTTAGTTCCTGTATAAACATCTGTTAATGCAATTACAGCATCATAACCATCTTTTCCTAAAAAATTTTCAACTACACGCTTTAGCTTGTCTTCTTTAGGAATGCGACCGTGTTGAGGTTTAGTATCGAGTTTTGGCATTTGCTGCAAACGCGATTCCAAAAATTTTCGCAATATAGGCATAAAAGCTGTTTCTGTTTTTCCTTCTACTATGATGGCAATCTTCACGGTCTGCCTCCAATGATATTCATTGCCCAAAGCTGATCCAAGCTATAATCTTCTAACCAGTGTTCTAAGTCTATAGAGTCAGCCCAAGTTAGAGTTGTTAATCCATCTTCAGTATTGCAGACAAGCACCTCTTTAGGCTCTAAAAATCCGATCAGTCTATCTGAATGAGTTGCTACAATTAGTTGAGTTCTTTGAGAAGCTTCTCTCATAGCATGAGCTAGTTGTTGTAACAACTCTGGATGTAAACTAACTTCCGGCTCATCAATCAGCGTGACAGCGGTCAAATCTCGACTTTGCAGTAAGGTGATTAACCAGAGAAATCGCAGCGTTCCCTCGGATAGTTGGTGCATATAAAAAGGATCAGAAAAATTTCGCTCCTTCCAAGTCATTGCTAAAGTTCCGGCTGCTACTGGCGGAAAGCTTAATCGTTCAAAATTAGGAAAGGCCGCAGCAAGCGTATCTTGGATAATTTCAAATCGATTGGGATCTGTTTCTCGCAGGTAATAGAGGCATGAAACTAAATCTTCTCCCTTGGTACCGGGCAAAGTTGCAGGCCGCATAGATTGAGGTAAACGTATAGGACTTTGAGGGGAAAGATTCAACTCCCAAGCCTTATAAAAGCTACATGAAGCTAAGTGCTGCCTCAATGTTTCAGGTTCCCGATACATCTTAGGAACCTGAGCGAGTGAGCTTTCAAAAGGATTGTACTGCCAGTTGGGACGTAGTAGCTTTTCATCCTCTGGACTGAAGTATCTGACATCTGAACCGCGAGATTCAATATACTTAAAAGGTTGAGAAGCATTGGGATCGCGCTGTTGGATTAGAGTTTCTGAACCAATTTCATAGAATTGACCTTTGGTTGCAAGTTTCAGAGAATAGTTAAGCGGTTCCTGATTTTCTATAGGCATTGATAAGGAGATTGACACGCTATCAGCCCGGTCTAATGTTACCATCTGAGTTAGACCGCCCAACTCTGAAATTTTGGACTGTAACTGACCGTTGGCTGATGCTGCTAAAAGTGAGAATATTTCTAAGAAAGAACTTTTCCCAACACCGTTAGCACCAATCATCACTGTCATATCTCGCATTTCCACCTCTGCCGAAAACAAACGGCGAAACCCCTCGATCTTTAGGCGCTCAAATGTGTTCATAACTTTTGCCCTTGAGCTTGTAGAATCGTAATATGCACAATTTTATTCCAGAATCGCGCTTTTTTCCATATCTAACTTGGACAGAAATCCAGTCTATGCTGGATAAGGAAAATATAGTTATAATTCAGCCGCTAGGTGCGATCGAACAGCACGGCCCCCATTTGCCTTTAATTGTGGATGCGGCAATTAGCGCGGCGGTGACAGGCAAAGCCCTGGCAAAGTTAGAGGCAAATATTCCCGCTTATGCTTTGCCGCCTTTGTACTACGGCAAGTCGAACGAGCACTGCCATTTTCCCGGTACAATTATGCTCAGTGCTCAGACACTTTTAGCAGTATTAGGTGAAATTGCTGACAGTATTTACCGCGCCGGATTTCGTAAATTAGTGTTAATGAATGCTCACGGCGGACAGCCGCAGGTGATGGAAATTGCGGCGCGGGATATTCATCAAAAATATCAAGATTTCTCTGTTTTTCCGCTGTTTGTTTGGCGGGTTCCTAATGTGGCTTCTGAATTATTAACTGCGAAGGAGTTGGAGTTGGGAATTCACGCGGGCGATGCAGAAACGAGTTTGATGTTGTCAATTTTGCCCGAACAGGTGAAAATGGAACTGGCTGTTTGCGAGTACCCGCAGGGTTTACCAACAGACAGTTTGCTGAGTATGGAAGGGAATTTGCCTTTTGCTTGGCTGACGCGAGAGTTGACTGAAAGTGGTGTGTTGGGCGATGCGACGGTGGCGACGAAAGAAAAGGGCTCTCGTATTCTCGAATCTCTCTCTGACGGCTGGGCACAAGTTATCAAAGATGTTTACAAATTTCGCCAGCCGCGTAGTAATTAAAAATTAAGAATTAAAAATCAAAAATTGTTCTAATTTGTGTCAAAATGAGTCTAAGAAATTTTTTGAGTTGGAAAACTAACGATGAGTGTAAATTCTAAATTGCAGCGCGCTTTTGAGCAAGGCCGCGCCCTGAAAATTATCAGCGGTTTAAATAATTTTGATGCCGCCAACGTTGCGGCTGTCGTCAAAGCAGCGGATCTCGGCGGTGCTTCCTTTGTCGATATTGCTGCCGATCGAGATTTGGTATTGATGGCAAAACAGTTGACAAATTTGCCAATTTGTGTATCGGCTGTGGAACCGGAAAAGTTTGTGCCTGCAGTAAAAGCTGGCGCTGATTTGATTGAAATTGGTAACTTTGATGCTTTCTACGCACTAGGCCGCCGCTTTGAAGCTGAGGAAGTTTTGCAGTTGACTCGCGAAACTCGATCGCTATTTCCAAACATCACTCTTTCTGTAACAGTTCCCCACATTTTGGCACTCGACAAACAAGTGCAGTTAGCAATTGAATTAGTCAAAGCTGGGGCTAATATCATCCAAACAGAAGGTGGCACCAGCGCTCAACCAATTCACGCCGGCACATTGGGATTAATTGAAAAAGCAGCGCCTACTTTGGCTGCAGCCTTTGAAATTTCCCGCGCCGTATCCGTCCCCGTACTCTGCGCTTCCGGTATCTCCAGCGTCACCGCACCCCTCGCTATTGGAGCCGGTGCTGCGGGTGTTGGTGTCGGTTCTGCTGTCAGCCAACTTAATAGCGAAGTGGCTATGATTGCGGCTGTTCGCAGTTTGGTTGAAGCTTTGGCTTTGGTTTCGCGATCGCACTTGCCGGCTTCTATTTAATTAAGAAGGAAGAAGGAAGAAGGAAGAAGGAAGAAGGAAGAAGGAAGAAGGAAGAAGGAAGAAGGAAGAAGGAAGAAGGGAGAAGGAAGAAGGAAGAAGGAAGAAGGAAGAAGGAAGAAGGAAGATTTTTTCCATCCCCCACTCTCCCCTTCTCCCCCTCTCCCAATCTCCCCTTCTCCCCCTCTCCCACTCTTCCCCTCCCCCACTTTTCCACTCTTCCTTAATAATTGATAAACCACACGGCATAATCATCTAATAACTGATTGTTGCGGGAGGTTACATCAACTGATTCTAACTCAGATAAAGGCAACATAAACTTTTGGCGATCGCTGACGCGCTGCACTTCCACAAATATGCCTTCTTCCTGAAGCACCAAATCCTCCAACCGATTAATTGTGAATCTATCAGTATAAGAAGGTTGAGTTTTTTTGAGCCGTGCATATTCTTTTTTGCTGCCCCCACCCATTGTATATTCTTCTTCCCATTCAAACTCTTCTATGCCGGTAACGTGGCAGGGGAGTTGAATATTTTGCTTGATGTAATCTAGATATTTGACGGAATTTTTTAGGCTGAAATCAATATTTTTTGACCCCAAAATCTTGCTGATTTTAGTTTCAAATTGCGTATTATTAAATGGGATATTTTTATCGAGATGCGCTAACATTTCTGGATCGAACCCCGCTCTCAATTCGGATAATTCCTCCAGCAGGCTCTGAAAGTCGTTGACCGGTTTGGGTCTTCTGCCTGCTACAATGGTTTCATCAAGCTGAACTGGAGGAAGTTCGGATTGTGAAGGAAGGGATTGGCTTTGATCGGGGCGATCGTCCACTTTAGGCTTGTTAACTTTAGACTTGTTAACTTTAGACTGGTTAAGTTTAGGCTTGTTAAATTTAGGCATCGCTCGGTCTCGCTGGCTCGGTTTATCAATAAAGTATATCTTGGCAGAAGTACATTCGTGTATGATAGGAGGAATCTGTAATGCAACTACTGAAATCACCTGATGAATCGCCAGTCTATCAAGGACAATTCGGCGAATTTACAATTACTCAAAACGATCGCACGGGAGTGGTGATTTACCGCGCCGGATTGGGGGTGGCGGCGCTGTGTTTTGCGATCGGCACTACTCTGGTGCTACAACAGGGCGACAACCCGATGGCAATCCAGGCTGTAACGCCTGTTTTTGCTTGTTTCTGGATAGCTTTAGGCGTCAGCTTGGCAACTATTCACATCTACATGATTGCGCTGCACCGCACACTACAGGCGTTTTGGGCGATCGGCGGCGCGGCAGCATTGTTTGTCGCCCTACAAAGCAGCCAACCTCTAGCTTTAGCAGTGTACGAACATCCCACCACGTTGTGGGGAATTGGCTTTACTTTTGCCGCGTTAAATGGCATTTATTTTAAGGAAGCATTCTGCTTTAATCGCCTCGAAACTAAGTTTTTGACTCCGGGAGTTCCTCTCTTAATTTTAGGACATATTTTCGGTTTTTTGTCAGCCGAAAATGAACAATTTTTGCTGGCTATTTGGGCGGCTTTGTTTATCATCTTTGCTGTACGCAAGTTTTTTCAACCAATGCCGCAGGATATCGGGGATAAAAGCGTTTTTGAGTATCTGAAACACCAATAATTTGGGAAGGGGGCATTGGGAATGGGGCATGGGGCATTGGGAAATTCTATCACTTTCCCACTATTTCCCTCTTCCCCAGTCTCGCCGAATCTGCCTCCATACCCGAAAACATCTAGATCGAGTTAAAATGAGAATTCGTCTAATCCGCCGCCGAGAAATGTGGGCAGTTACCAGGGAAGGTTGGGTAATTGCTCTGATGGGGTTAATAATTGCAATGCTCTTAATTCTCACAAATATCCATCCATTTTTGGCGGTAAATGCGCCGATTAAAGCAGATATATTGGTTGTGGAAGGCTGGTTGCCGGATTATGCGATCGAAAGTGCGATCGCCGAATTCAAAAAAGGTGAATACAGCCAATTAATTACCACAGGAATTCCTTTAAATAAAGGTTACTATCTCGCTGAATATAAAAATTATGCCGAACTGACTGCCGCGACTTGTATTGCGCTAGGATTTGATAAAAATAAATTAGTAGCAGTACCAGCCGCGAATGTTTTGAAACACCGTACTGCTGCTTCTGCGATCGCCCTTCGAGATTGGTTTTCTACTTCAGGTTTAAAAGTTAACTCAATTAATCTTTATTCCTTTGGCCCTCACGCCCGCAGAAGTTGGATTGTTTTCAAAGAAGTGCTGAATCCTGAGATTAAAGTCGGGATTATAGCTGCGGAACCGCAAGATTATAACGCACAAGAATGGTGGAAATCTAGTGAAGGTTTTCGCACTGTGATCGGAGAAGTTATTGCTTATATTTACGCCCGTTTTGTAGATTGGAAAACCTAGCCAGTAATTTTCAACCTTTCTCTTAATTCCCTTCGCGTTATTCGCGCCTTCGCGGTTCGGAAAAAAATATTTATATAACAATCCTTGCAGGAGTCGTAAATTTTTTACCCCACCCCAACCCTCCCCTTGCTAAGGGGAGGGAGTAAGAAATTCACAAATGATTTAGGATTGCTATATAACAGTTTGACATCGGTGGAAATACAGGACACGGCAGTGCCATTTCCCTACCAGATTATCGGTGGAAATACAGGACACGGCAGTGCCATTTCTGTACCAGGCTATCTGTGAAAATACAGGCCACGGCAGTGCCGTTTCCCCACCCAAGAAATAGACGACACGGCAGTGCCGTTTCCCTACTATATTCAACCGAAGATGATAAAATTATTCTCAGATAAGTTGAGGGTAACTCGTTGCTAGAAGAACGCGCTTACTGGTTAGCATGGTCGCAAATTAACGGCATCGGGCCGATTTTGTTGCAAAGATTGCACCAAAATTTCAATAGTTTGGCAGAAGCTTGGACGGCACAATCAGTAGATTTAATGCGAATCCAAGGGTTCAGCAAGCAGATAATTGAAACTATTTTGCAAGAACGAACTCAACTTAATCCTGAAGAATTTATCGAAAAACATCTTATAAAAAATCCCTGTTTTTGGACGCCTGCCGATCCAGATTATCCCCGCTTATTATTGGAAATTCCCAATCCGCCACCAGTGTTGTATTATCGCGGTTTAGTTGATGTAAAAGAGAATCAAGGAATTACGCCGACAGTGGCAATAGTTGGTACTCGCAGCCCTTCGGAATACGGCAGAAGGTGGACTCGCAAATTTAGTACGGCTTTGGCTAGAAGCGGTTTTACTGTGGTTTCGGGATTGGCTGCGGGCATTGATACAGAGGCTCATATAGGCTGTTTGGAGGCGGGAGGAAGGACTTTCGCAGTGGTGGGGACGGGAGTAGATATTGTATATCCTAAACAAAATGAGAGGTTGTGCGATCGCATTTTGCAGCAGGGATTGGTAATTAGTGAATATCCGGCGGGGACTCAACCGAATAAAACTAATTTTCCCCGCAGAAATCGCATAATTGCTGGCTTAAGTCGCGCTACAATCGTGATAGAAGCTCCGCATAAATCGGGTGCTTTAATTACTGCTTATCAAGCTAATGATTTTTGCCGGGATGTGTATGTTTTGACGGCAAGATTGGATGATGAGCGTTCGTTTGGGTGTTTGGAGTTGCTGAGTAAAGGTGCTCATCCGATTCTGCCTGGTCGCGATCGACTGTTAAGCGAAGACAGGTTGTTGGAAATGCTCGGAGCTATGCCAAAATTGGATAGAGCCGAGCAGTTGTCGCTATTTCCTCCAAATCCGACGGTTGAGAAGCAAGGGCCGCCGTTGGAGCCGGAATTGGCTAAGGTGTTAGGTGCGATCGTATCTGGGCCGAGTTCTTTTGATACAATTGTGGAAGCGTCTGGATTAGAAGCGGGAATGGTTTCTAGTATACTTTTGCAGTTGGAATTGTTGGGATTAGTTTCGCAGTTACCGGGAATGCGATATCAGCGATGCTGATGTGAAAAACTGGGCGGTTGAAACCGCGTCTACACAGACAAAATCCGCCTGCGCGGATTGAAGGCAACGGAGGACACGGCATTGCCGTTTCCCTACCCCAAAATAATCAATTTTCGTCGCTCGGATGTAAGCATCACGCGATCGATTGTAGGGACACGGCACTGCCGTATCCTGATTTCGGGTAACGGGTAAAATCAACCGGATTGGATGATGAAATTGCCCGATTGGGCGATCGGATATAACGATCGAGAACACGGCAATTGAGGACACGGCAACAGCGCAACTGGTGTCAACTTAAGGTAAAACCGATAGTCCGACAGGGAATGAATTCCCTGTCTCAAAGCTAAAGTCCTCGCTATGAGGACTGAAGAACTCATTAGTCCTCTTCAGAGGACTTTAGCTATTAGACAGGGGTTTCAACCCCTGGCGGACTGACGGATGAGCGAGAAGACTAACGGACTAAAAGCTTAAGTTGACACTAATGGGCCATGCCGTTTCCCTACCCAATCTCAAATCAATCCGAAATTAACAGCACTAATACTGCTAGCCGAAACTCCGGCCAGAGAAGCTAAAATCTCCCCGGTTTGTGCCAACCGGATTAAAGTTGCACCGCTATCTTGAGCAATTGCCAATTGCGAGAAACTCAACCCGTTACCCAATACTAACAAGTCTTGACCGACTTCAAAATCATTAATCGTATCAGTACCGGAATTGGTAGAGAGTAGGAACTTATCTACTCCCATTCCTCCTATCAAACTATCAATTCCCAAACCGCCATTGAGTAAATCATCTCCCTTACCTCCGTAAAGAATATCATTACCATCATCGCCATTCAAAAGGTCAGCACCACGGTTGCCAAATAAGACATCATCACCGCTACTTCCGAGGATTGTATCGCTACCTTTGCCACCAAAAATAGTGTCATTCCCCAGAACTCCATCGAGGGAATCATTACCCCTCATGCCCATCAACACATTATTCGCACTGTCGCCCGTCAGGATATCGTCGCCATTTGTACCGAGAATTGCATCCGGGGAATTGCTGCCCAAATCAGCATCGCCGCTGACAACAGGAGTTGCAATGCCAACAGGTAATACTACAGCTTCAATTCTGCTATCTAAAGCAGTACCAGTATTGTCAGCAACTAGCTGGGAAATTGGTTTATTTCCTGTACCAACTTCTTTGAATTCTTGAGTGGTTGGGCCCAAGGCTACTTGTTGGAGGCGCGCAAGTGATTCAGGAATTGATGTTCCTGTTGGGTTGGAGACAGCGGCATCAATGCGTTGATTTGCTGTTGCCATTACTGTCGCTGCTTGCGATGTAATTTTGGTGACTGTTTGACTGTTGAAACTGGGGTCTATTTGCTGGATTTTCGCGGCTGTTTGCTGAATGATTGGTTCTAAAGCTGCGGCATTACTCAGGTTTAAGACTGTACCGGATTGAATTTGAGCCGTCATTGAACTGACAACAGCCTTGACAATATCGCTATTGACTGCACTGGATGCACCGTCAATCAAACCGCTGGTTTGGGTGATGAAGTTTTGGACTTTCACCATTTCGGCTAAGACTTGGACTCCGCCCGGTATGTTGTTGTTGGTGGCTTCTATTGGATCGAAGCTAGTTAAGTCAACATCAGCGGGGAGAGAAAGGGCGGCTTTGACTAAAGATTGGGCTTCTTCTGGTTCAATTCCTTTGTCGATTAAGTCGGCGACTAAGGTGGTTAGGAGGGTGACTACACTCGCATCTGGTGGTGCGGTGACTGGTGTTTCTAGGGGTAAGCCGGTGGCGGTGTCAGTGCCTCCTGTGGCTACTAGATTGCCTTCTGATGGGTCGATTTCTCCGTTTTTGTTGGTGTCGAACGTCTCGAAGGGGATGTTGAGATTGAATTCACCCTTGCTGTCAGTAGTAGTTGATGGTTCATTGGTATCTTTGATGCCGTTTTTGTTGGCATCTAGGAATAGAGTAGCCCCAGCGATATAAGCGTCAATGACAAAGCCCCCAAGAGAGTCACTTTTGAACTGAACGAACTCGCTAACACTCGCGCCAGATTTATCAGTTCCCGTCACTTTCAACCAATATCTGAAAGATTTTGGGCGATCTGGACCTAAATTAATAGTGCGAGTTTCCCGATTAAAAGTTAGCCATGAAGGCAAAGGAATTTCCGGGAAACTTAAGTCGGGAATCGGCTGCCGATAGGAACCGCCGTTGAGATCGGTCTTCCATTTAAACGCCGACTCGTTCAAGGCACTGTAATCTGTTACTGCGATCGAATAATTAATGCTGTCGCCCGGATCGGGGTCTGTATTGGTATCGGCAGCTAAGGTAAAAGTATTGCCAGTTTGAGAGAAACGCAGCGCTGCACTTTGCGAAAACACAGAACGATTTACAACTGGCGGGTTATTGGCGACTGTAGTAAAACTCCCTTCTTCGGCAAACTTTGAACCAGCCCAAGCAGTATCAATTGCTTGCACGCTCCAGTAATATTTCTTATTTGGAGACAAATCTTTAAGTTGCCATTTCGTGTTTTGACTAACATTCCCCAACCCCACCAGTTGGCGAGTTCCATCGGCAAGATACGACATCGGGGAAAGAATATCTTGGCCCCCTGGTGTCGTGCCAACTCGTAGGTTGTAGCTTAAACCATCGGCAGGAGTGTGATCGTCAGTTGCTTTTTTCCAGTTGAAAGTGACTTCTCGGCTAGAAGGCAAAGCCGTTAGCTCTGTGGGTGCAGTGGGAGGAGTGTTCGCTTTAACGGTGTTATTGCGGAAGACTTTGGTAAAGAAGTCGTTTTCGTTATAGGACCCGGAAAAGTCTTTTGGTGAAGCACCTGTGAGCAGGATATCCAATCTGCCATCTTTGTCGTAGTCTCCCCAAGCAGTCTGGGAAAAGCTATTCTGCTTTTGCTCTGTCCCACTGTCGATTTGTACGCCGCTGTCTTTAAAGCTGTTTGGGCCAGAAAAACTGCGTTCGTTGCGATAGAGTTTGGCGACGATTGTTGCTGAACTTGCGCCATTTTGTTGATCGACACCAGTACCCAGGATATCCAGAAACCCGTCATTGTCGTAGTCTCCCCAAGCATATCGAGCGCTACCCAAAGAAGGTATCTGTGCACCTATGTCTTCAAAGCTGGCAGACCCCTTATTTTCACGGGTTTTGTTGCGGTAGACTTTGGTGAAGGACGACTGCAAAGAACTATCGCTACCCGATAGCAAAATATCCAGTTGGCCGTCGTTGTTGTAGTCTCCCCAGGCCATATCACGAGCCTCACCGCCGAAACCAGGCAAGTCTACACGAGTGTCTTCAAAAACGCCATCGCCTAAGTTGCGGTAAAGTTTGGCACTGTACCTTGAATTAATGTCTTTGGAGTCCTTTACCTGGACTAGGATATCGAGTTTGCCATCGTTATCGTAATCTGCCCAAACTCCGGGTTTGGTAGGACCGCCTGTTGGGCCATCAGAAAATAGCCGTCCGGGAATCACTAAATCGGGACGTTCTTCCTTAAGACGTGCTTTGCTATCTTCAAAGCGGTTTGAACCGATATCGCCTGTGTTGCGATAGAGCGTGGTGCTGAAGGAGTTCTGGGGGCCCAAACGTCTTTTATTGACGAAGAGATCGGGACGCCCGTCATTGTTGTAATCTGCCCAACTCGCTCGATAAATATCGTAGGAGATATCGTAGTCAGGTAGACGTGTCTCAACGGTAAAGTCCCCACCACTATTGAGCTCGTTGCGATTAATTTCGTAACTACTAATGTTGGTGCTATCGTTGTTGATTAGGCCAGCATCCAGCCACCCATCATTGTTGTAATCTCCCCAGACTGGAACCTGACCTGGCAAGTCTCTTCGATTAGCTTCGCTAAAGCCTTGGTTGGTGTTGTTGTAGATTCGGGTAATTGGGGTAAATCTGTTCCCGAAGGTTCGGGTATTTATTGGGGTAGATCCACCAAGGATATCCAACTTGCCGTCATTGTTGTAGTCTCCCCAGATGGCTGAATCCAAACCAGATATCGGAACGTTCGTGTCGGTGAAAAGTCCGTCAGCATCAAAAATTTGCAAGGTTGCAGAGCCTTGCTCGCCAATATTTGCCTTATCCCGAGCGGTGATCCGAAACTCGATTTTTTCTGTTCTCTCAGCTTGACCATCCGACAAGATGTTAATTGTGAAAGTTTTGCTATTTTCGCCTGGGTTAAAGGTGATTTCAGGAGAGAAATTGGGGGAAACTTTCCAATCTGTTCTCAAAGTCGCTGAACCAGTAGGCTCTTCTAGGTAAACCTTGGAAATTTTGTTTAGCTCCTCCGCAGTCCCAGTGCGAGTGAGAGTAATTTCTGCCGGAACGACTCCTGTGGAACTTTCATTGACTTTGTAAGTAGCTTGGGAAAAACTTACCGTGGGATCACCAAGCGCAGCAATCCGAGCGTTAGAGTTCGGTATTCTGATCGGGAATATGTTTGTACTGCCTGTTCCTGTAGTGACTGGCGTCGGAGTCGGAGTACCAGTTGCCGGTGTCGGAGTCGGAGTACCAGTTGCCGGTGTCGGAGTCGGAGTACCAGTTGCCGGCGTCGGAGTCGGAGTACCAGTTGCCGGTGTCGGAGTCGGAGTACCAGTTGCCGGTGTCGGAGTCGGAGTACCAGT
>NZ_JAUBOZ010000210.1:0-4559 GCF_036700475.1 Microcoleus sp. T2B6
TGGGACCTGTCTGATGAGTGTGCTATATTCAGATTGTTGCCGATTGTCGGGGATTGTCTGGATTAAAAGTATCAGAGACTGCTTTTAGTGGCAAGTTAGCTTTGCAGAGGCGGCTGTACTCTAGCAAATTTTCGATTAAAGTATTCATCAGACTTGCGGCGTCATTAATCCGATACAAGTAATCCTGTGCAGTAGCATCCAACTCGCTGGCTTTATCTTTAAGCAACATTTCAGCAAAAAACGAAATTCCCCGCAGAGGAGCGCGCAAGTCGTGAGAAACTGAATAGGTAAACGATTCGAGCTGTGCGTTAACTTCTTCTAACTCAGCAGTACGCTCTCTCACCCGCTCTTCCAAAGTTTCATTAAATTCCCGCAAAGCAAGTTCAGCCTGCTTGAGTTCAGTAATATCTTCAACCAATCCCTCAATGGTACTTTCACCTTCTGTGCTGTAGAGATATTGAGTAAACCGAATCCATTTTACTCGACCGTCTGCCAAAGGAAAGGTAATTTCGATATTTTGAGACCGAGACTCCCCTGAATCTAGCAGGGCTGTTTCATTGTCTTGTACGGGCAATCCCCCCGTGGTTGCCGCGATATCTGAAACCCCGACCCCCTCGTCTATGGGCTGGGCGGGCACGGGGGCACCGCCCCTACAAAACCCTGGTTTTCCGTAGGGGCAATCCCCCCGTGGTTGCCCCGAAACAGCCCTGCCTGAATCTAGGGGTTGCACAAACAATTTCTGAAGATAAATCCCTTGGACATCTGCTAAATTTCTGGCATCAAACAAGCGCAAAAAAGCTTGATTGCTTTCCAAAAGCTGCCCCTGGGAAGTCGCTCGAAAAACTCCGACATTTAAGTGTTCTAGCAGAGAATGAAGTTGATTTTCCAGTCGGGCGACTTCCAGGCGGCAACTCGATCGAGCACTGCGCGAACCGTAACGCAAAGGCGCACATAGTGCTTCGGCGACTTGATAATGTAGTCGTCCAATCCTGATTTCATTGCCTCTACAGCAATTTCTTCATTGCCAGTATTCGTAAACATTACAATCGGGCATTCTGGATAAATAGCTTTAATAGTTTTCAGCACATCTAAACCGTTCGTCCAGCGTAGTTGGTAATCAGTAATTACCAGATGGAATCCGCCTCGTTTCAGTGCTTCCCCGAATAATCTATCGTCAAAAACTTCCGTTATTTGCAATTGCGAGAATTGCCGATCTAATTCGCGTTTGACCAGCAGCCTATCTGTTGGGTTGTCGTCAATTACCAAAATATGTAGCACTGTAACAATTAATAATTTTGCTATTAGCTAGAGTGGCGATATATTATCATAAAAATGTTGGAAATCGCCCCTTTAAGATGATACAGGACGGGCTTACTCACTAGAAACTTAATTTACTCGTTAAGCTGTTCAGCATTTAAATAGAATGTCAACAAACAATCTAAGTCTTGTGGGGTGGGCGTCTCGCCCGCCCTGAATATGCAATTTAAATGCGTGACAGCTTACCCGAAAGAGCCTGGTAACGAGGAAACAAGCAATAAAAACCGGGAAACGGCTACTACAAACCAGAAAATTCTCTAGGTTCCGGCAGTTCGCTATAGTTGAGCCAATACTCGCTAAAACTCTGCATCATTTCCAATAAAGAAGCAAACCCGACCGGTTTAACCAAATAAGAATTTACCCCTAAATCGTAAGCGCGTTTGACATCAAGTGTTTGCCTAGAAGAAGTAAGCATAACCACCGGCAAGCGTTTTAGTTCCGGCTGCTGCCTCAGCCAAACTAGAACTTCGTGACCGGATCGCCTGGGCAATTTCAAGTCTAGTAAAATTATCGCAGGTAAAGGATAGCGATCGCGATCGCTGTATTCTCCGTCCCCATTTAAATAAAAAACCGCTGCATCTCCATCTCGCACAATTTGCAGCGAAGTATTAGCAAAAGTCTCATGGCGAAATGCCCGCTGCATCAATAGAATATCAACAGGGTTATCTTCCACCAGCAAAATCGTCTGCGTTTCGGTCATGCTTCCTCAGTTGTATCCAAAATCGACTGCCTTGTCCTAATTGAGATTCCACTCCAACTTGACCGCCCATGCGATCGACTCCTTTTTTTACAATAGCTAATCCTATACCAGTTCCGGGGTAAGACTCAATACCGTGCAGCCGTTCAAAAACCCCAAAAATGCGTTTTTGATGTTCTGGAGCAATACCGATGCCGTTGTCTTCTACCCAAAGACGGATCATGGGGACTGGCAATAGAGGGCTGGCCATAAGTAACTGGGAATGTTCCCACTCTCCCACAGTTTGCATTTCCAATTTTCTCGCTATATCCCTGTCTGTCTCTCCCTCTTGAGGCAGCTCCAGTTCCTCGGCCCATATCTGTACTTGGGGTGATACGCCTTCCACAAATTTTATAGCATTGGTGAGCAGATTGGCGATTACTTGAACTAAAGTAACGCGGTGGGCAATTACCGCAGGCAAGGGTGATTGAAGACTGATTTGAGCGTGGCTGGATTTAGCGTCGGCTTTTACCATAGCAATTGCCTCGACCACAGCAGATTCTAAGTCTAAAACTTGCAGCGATAAATCAGTGCGGCTCAGGCGGCTGTAAGCTAGCAAATCTTCGATTAATTCTTGTAGTTGTTGCCCAGAATTAACAATTTGCTGGGCGTATTCTTGACCAAGTTCATCGAGGATGTCACGGTAATCTTCTAATAAAGCTTCAGCTAATCCCTGCATTCCCCGCAGGGGAGCCCGCAAATCGTGGGCGACGGTATAGGTGAAAGCTTCTAATTCTTCGTTAGCTGCTTGAAGTTGATTTGTGCGGAGTTCCACTCGCCTTTCTAAGGTAGCGTTGAGCATCCGAATTTCTGCTTCTGCTTGTTTGCGCGCAGTTATGTCAATGGCGGTACTAATTACTAAACTTCTGCCGTCGGAAAGCTGGCCTAAAGGTGCGGAATAAAAGTCCCAAATGCGAGTTTCGCCGCTGGCTGTGGCAATCATATATTCGCCCTCAGAAATGCGGCTGTTTAATTGGTGCAGCCGATCGATATCTGCTTGCACTAGCGATTTGCGGTTGTGGTAAGCTTTTTCTGTCCAATCTTCAATTGTGGGAATTTCTGAGTGTTGGTAGCCTGAAAATTCTGTCCAAGCGCTGTTAATTTGCAAAACTTGTCCGTTTTCAGCGTGCAGCATAATTGGCAGCGGTGCGTTGAGAATGGCGAGGCGGAAACGTTCTTCGGTTAATTGTAGGGAGTGGCGATCATGTTCTAGCTGTTCTAAAAGTTGATTTTGCTTGATTTCGGCATTGTCGCGCAAAGTTTGATCGCGCTTCACCAAATAGTAAACCGCCAGCATCAAGAGGAAATTTACTAAAGTGGCAACGGTAAAAGTCAGGATTGTCAAAGTAGCGCTCGTTTGAGATTCTCGGGCACGCTGCTGCAATAGCTGAGTTTCTTCGGCTGTCATGGTGGCTATCTGCTGCCGAATGCCGCCCATGATTTGCTTTCCCCTACCGGATTTTACTTCTCGCAGGGCTGCTTCTAACTTTTGTTGGCGTCGCAGATTGATGGTTCCTTCAAGTTCGGCTAATTTAGAGTCGATCGCAATTTTCAAGTTGCGAATGCGCTGTTGCTGCCGGTTGTTGTCGGCGGTTAGCTGCTGCAATTCGACTACTTGCTCGTTGATGCGGGCGATCGCGCTGTGATAGGGTTCTAAATACCGTTCTTCTCCCGTCAGCAAATAACCGCGCTGTCCGGTTTCAGCATCTTTTAAGGTAGAAAGCGTGGCTTCGAGTTCGGTTAAAACTCGGTGAGTGTGGCCTACCCGGCGTTCGTTTTCGACTAACTTGAGAGTATTGCGATAGGAAGTAGTCGCATTGAAAATCAGCAGTGCCACGGCCATTCCGATACCTGCGGTGATTTGGCGAGTCAGGGATTGTTTCATGAAATGATGGCACGCGAGTCCTGCTTTTTCTTTTATTGTAGCGGGATGCAGATTACGCCACTTTTTTGCGCGGGCAGGCAGTCAGCTAAAGCCTACAAATTTAAGGAGCAAATTTGCGATCGATCTTGTTTCTAGTTTAGTCTCCATCTTCCTCGCATCCCCCTTAAGTCTGAGATGGCCTAAATCGCTCTCTTGCGTCTCGTGATTCAGGCAAACGCCACACAATCTAGGATAGGCTGAAAAGCTTAATTCGCCTTTTTTTGCATCGATTTTTGTATCGTTCGTCTTCCTTTGGCAGTTTCAAATTGCGGCGTAAAGAAAAGAGTTTTTACCTATTGACTGCTGTTGATTTTTGGGGTATATTTTAGATAATGGGAGTGGTGACATAAATTTAAATTTTGTCACTATTCCCATTATTAAATAATACATGGTCAATCTAGCAAAGTCAAGCTTTTTACCCCAAAAAAAAAGGCGAATTTTTAATATTTTATTTAAAAAATAATCTTTTGGAGCGAGGGAGAAATTCACAGAAGCGATGACGCGGGTAAGGAACCCCACGCTTAAAAGCGGGGGCTTTTGGGAAGTCCGGCTCGATCGCCAGCGGTTCAAGAAGAAAGCTCG
>NZ_JAUBOZ010000031.1:0-73596 GCF_036700475.1 Microcoleus sp. T2B6
CGAGCTTTCTTCTTGAACCGCTGGCGATCGAGCCGGACTTCCCAAAAGCCCCCGCTTTTAAGCGTGGGGTTCCTTACATACAGCTAGAGAATCAGCTTGCAATCCTCCCTCACCCGCAGGAATCAAGACACGAGTAGGATTTTCTACTCCTGCAAGATTACTTGTGAAAGGAACAACAATGACAGAATCAGTAAACTCGTTGCGGATATCGGGAGAAACCACAACTACAGGTCTTTTTTTGGTATCTCCTAACTGACGCAAAGCCCTTGAAAGATAAATCTCACCTTGGCGAGGATAAGTTTTTCCGGTTGAGTTAGAGTCCATCGCTGCTCCATGTTTCTTCTATCTGTTCCTCTACAAAATTAAACCACTCTTTTTCCTCCTCAATATCTTCTGGGCTGCGGTTTTGATAAAACTTCCGCAACTTATCTTCTATTTGCTTAGCGTACCAGAGACGGAGAGCTTGTTCGATCGCCTCCGTCCAATTATCAGTAAGTTGGTCTATTTTCTCCGCGAATTCAGCATCAAGGGCGACTAACACTTCTCGCTTTTGAGTAGAATTTGACATAATCATTTTCCTTGATAATTTAAAAACTATGGTGCGCTGGGGCGCACCTTACATATTACTTTTACCTCTTCCTTCTCACAACAGTCAACAGTCAACAGTCAACAGTCAACAGTCAACAGTCAACAGCCAACAGTCAACAGTCAACAGTCAACAGCCAACAGTCAACAGTCAACAGTCAACAGTCAACTAACTTCAAAACATCGGCATCAACTGAAGTGGCCCAATTCCCAAGTCTTTAGCAGACACCCAGCGCACCTCAAGCAAAGCGATCATATCCTTAAACTGAGGCTGACCGCGAGAAGCACCCATCAACCCTTTAGCAATAATCAAACCGCACCAACCGTTGGTTAATTTACAGCGGCGATCCCACTTCTTGCGAGCTTCCTGATGCACCGGATCGTCTTCATTAAACTCCCCAAATAAATACAAATCCCCATTTTTAGTTTGCAAAATACCCAAGTCGTATTGCTCATCCTGAAAAGGATTTTCGCCCGGATTAAAACCAATCCCCTTCACACCTCCAGCTTCTTTCAAATCCTGAATCATAGTTTTTGCCTTCGGATGAGAAGTTTGGATCATCACCACCGGCAAACCATCTCCGGCGGTATTAATATCAATTTCTGCAGCTTGGTGAAACTGGACACTTTCGCGCAGGAAATCTACCGTTTCCCAAGGTACGGCGCCGAGACTCAAAAATGAATTTTGCGGCACCAAATCGTCCCGCAGCAGTGGCTTGTCAAATTCATCATCATCGTCATCATCGTCATCATCGTCATCACCGAGCATCTCTAATAATTCGTCTGATACATCGGGCATCGTGGAAACTTTAACGGATACCTGTTGAAGTTCTCCGTCAGGCTGCGGCACAGGGATGCGGTAGCGGCTGCTAAGAGTGGGAAAAGTGTCTGAGCCCAATTTCCGGCGGCCGTTGCGGAAAAAGCGATGAAATGCTTCGAGAGCAACTAACATCGTGAGGGCTTCTTCTTCGTAAAGAATCGATCGCAATCCTTCTAAAGGATGTAGGTTGCCGAAATTTGGTTCAATTTCCGATGGAGGCAAATCGGCTAAATCAATTTCGTCGTCGTCGTCGTCCTCATCAAGCTCTGCTGCACTTTCAAAGGTAACAAACAAACAGTCTTGCCCTAAAAAAGCCTGTTCTAAATCTTCAAAAGATTCATCGTTGACGACTCGTTCTCGAAACCGTTTCAAGGATTCTAGAGAACGGTAAAGTAAAACTCCGTAATCCATTCTGCCTTGCCCCAATACGGACACGTAGAGGCTGGCGACATCCCACTGATTGATTTCAATGGATATAATTTGGTGTTCGCTCAAAGTCCGCCACGGAGCATCTTGCCAAATTTGAGCAGCTTTTTCCATTAAAACTTCAGCATACTGAGGGGGCAACTCAGGAGGTCTGTTGATGGCGACCTCTTCCATGCCTCGAAATATTTCGTCAATTAAGGGCAATTCCGGCACGTAGTCAATGGAAATGCCTAAATCTTGAAGTACGCCCCGCAGATAAAATTGAATTTCTCGGTTTTTGACTACGATTTTTTGGGGGCGGACTGCGGGAGCCGGACTTTGGGGATGTTCCATTGCCCGTAGCAGGGCCCGGACGAGCGCCTCTGGGCCGGCATCTGGGCCTACCATGTCCATAGCCCTCACGACTCCTTCAGAGCCATCGACCCAGAGAATGCACTCGCCACCAGCTTCTAGAACGTCGTCGTCATCTAGCATCATGTGTGAGTCAGCATTAGATAAGGGTCGGCGATCGCCCTCCCACACGCTGGGAATTTGAGGTAAGTTTTGTAGCCGACGAAGAGTAGAGCGATTCAGCGCTGCCATAGAGTAAGCCCGTTGGGTGAAGCATTGTTGCGGTGCCGGTAGCCGGTCAACCGCTGCTTATCAATCATAAACCCTATAGGGGGAGAGGACATCAAGCTGGGGAACGAGGCCCCACGGGAATTAAAAATTAGAAGCTAAAAATTCGGCCTTCAGCATCTAACCTTATGCCTTCTGGCGAATGCCTGTACAATGGAGGGATAAGATTACACTCTTAGCATTAGACAATCTCAGGAGTTCGGCAAATTGTCAGGAACCTCAGCCTAAAGGCATGAGGCTTGAAGGAGAAATCTAACAAGCCGTTCTGACGGGCCTAAGTCTTAACTGACTACGTTTTTCGAGTCACGACACCCGCTTGATGCGTAGCTAGTTCCTTGCTCTGTCGTTGAGAGTTAAACAGTTCTAAGGTCACGCTTTACAGTGCTTTGGGCCTAACAAGCTCACTAAACAAAGGCGCGTGCTAACTTTACTCCTTCATGAGATTGAGGCAACCATACCTCGCCGGAGGGGCAACCATACCCCTCCACCCCACAAAAGTTTTAACTCAATGTAAAGCCGTCCTAAAAGGACGGGGTTTCTAACCCATATTTCTGATGACTCAAGCCATTTCTGAAAAGCGCGGCATTCAAATGACGGACTCTGCTGTCCGTCAAGTTTTAGCTCTGAGAGAGAAACAAGGTAAAGACCTCTGCTTGCGGGTAGGGGTGCGCCAGGGCGGATGCTCTGGAATGTCCTACGTGATGGATTTCGCAGATCCCAGCACTGTCAAATCCGACGATGAAGTGTTCGACTACGATGGTTTTCAGGTAGTTTGCGATCGCAAGAGCATTCTTTATCTCTACGGTTTGGTTCTCGACTTCAGCGATGCTATGATCGGGGGCGGTTTTCAGTTTACTAACCCCAACGCCACTCAAACTTGCGGCTGTGGCAGTTCATTTTCTACATAAATTGGAAAATAGGGCATTGGGGATTGGTAATTGCTAATTGCTGAGAATGCCTCGGACTGCATTGCTGCGTCCCGCACCCAATGCTCTTTCCAATCTAAAATCTAAAATCTAAAATCTAAAATCGAATGACCCCTGAAGAATTGTTTAAAGACGGTTTCGATCGCTACCAAGCTGGCGAAGCCCCGGCTAATCTGATCCCCGTGTTTAAAGAAGTGTGCGAGAAAGCTCCTAAAAATGGCAATGCCTGGGCTAGCCTCGCGTGGCTTTACCTGTTGGAAAATAAACCTGCACCGGCTCAAAAAGCAGCGAAAACAGCCGTTAAATTGAACCCTCATGACCCCCAAGCTCGCATCAACCTAGCAGTAGCGATCCTCGATCTTAAAGAAAAAGGAGTGCGCCCCCACGTAGAAGTGGCTCAGCAATTACTGATGGCTTCCGAAGAGTTGCTCGACGAAGTTAAAAAAAATTTTGAAGAAGGATTAAACAGAAAACCGGACTGGAAGAGTCTCGCCCGCGTTAAACAGTGGCTTCTGGAGCCGTAACGGCGCAAACAAGTCGATTTTGGGGCGGGGATCGAGGAAATCGGCTTTGCGGTTTATTACGATATCGTAATAAATCAATAAATAACTTTATGGAAAACTCAGGAAGTCAGTGCTAGTATTTGAAAACTTAGACGATTCACAAAGTCCGACGGAATACCAGCTTAGTTAATTAGTACCAGGAGTTGTAAGACTATGAGCACTGAAAGCCACGTTAACATCAAGCCAGCAACCCGCAATCACAAAGGTTTCTTTATTCAGCCAGCGTCTTACAAGCTGATGAGCATTGATAAGTCCGGTTGGGCATTAATTTGCATGGACAAAGCAGTTTGTCACTACGTAGACCCGGATGATTTGCAATTGCCGAATAAATCGGGAATGTCTGAAGGTTAATTCTGAAGTTTTGAGAGACTTTAAGATGCTTTATTTGAGTAGCTGCCCTCCATTGAGGGCAGCATCTTTTTTTTGTCAGGAAAAAGTCCGGCAACGCGCAGTGAATCGGGATTTAAGGGATAGAAGGATAGAAGGAAAAATTACCGATTACAAATTACCGATTACCAATTCCCTAATTGTTGTTAGATTTCAAGGCAAAAAGCATCTCCAACTCAGCAGTTGTCGGTTGCGTAGAAGCTGTGGCTACGCTAACTCCCCGGAGAGAATTGAGCAATTCAGCGACGGGCGGTGAAACTAAATTTGGCTGTACTGCGAGCAAATATTGGTTAGCCCAAGACATGGTTTTTTCCATATCTATGTAAAAGTAACCTTGGTTGACTTGCGGTAAAGAAGTGGCGATCGCCTGAAAACTCCGACTGCTGCTTAACGGTTGCGGTGGCGTCGAAGTAATCACATCAACTAAAGGCCCGCCGAAAGCTACAAACACAGAATTTTCATTCAGCCAACCGTGCCCGAATAAAGTGCCTTGCTGGGGTATTTGCCACTCCGTAACTTCTTTGCCTTGAACTTGTCTGGGGGCGACACTGACTGTAGGATTGCTTTTGGCGATCGCATCGAGTTTTTTCAGAGTTGCTTCTGCAGCAGGGCGATCGCTCGTTTCAAAAATCATCGCCGCCCCCATGCCCAACTGAGACAAAATACCTTGATTGGAACCGATCGCCCCGATCGCAAATTCCCCATTCATCCAACCAAAAACATCACGATCGGCATCCAGATCCAAGCGCTTAAAACTATCCCTCACCTGCTGAACTCCCCTGTCAACTTCCGGGCTATCTTTTGCCTGGGCTGTCGCTTGCGACCAAATTTGATCTAGTCCCTTGCCGCCGACTAAAGCAAGAGTTTCACCCGGAAATCTGGGTAACAATTTCGATGGGACTTGTGGATTTTGCTGGACGAATTTAGGGTCTAACTGAGCGATAGTTTTTACCCTCAATCCCGCACTATCCGCCCCAATTCCCGCAACCAAAGACTTAACTTGTTTGAACTGCGAAAGCATTGTCCAAGGCAACGGGATATCTGTGGGCAAATTAGCTTTCAATTGCTCAATTGCAGCAGGATAGTCAGCAATATAAACAGTTGCGATCGGATTCTTGACACCAGCACTCTCTGCAAAAAACTTAGTTGTACTCTGCTGCGTAGCGAGGGAGGGTTCTCCTTTAAAAGTATCGATCGCCAATTCCACAGGCTTTTTCAAAGGAGCCATCACTAATTGGTCGTTCAGCAAAGCCACACTGTAGCGCTTGCCAGTTGGCTCTGCAATCTCATAAATTTTAACTCCTTTATACTCGGTTTCTTGAGTAGTTGCACCGGGCTGAGATTTTAATTTATTCGCAAAATTCCAAGCGCTAATTTTATTTTTGACGCTGACTACAACCAGCAGTTTTGGAGGCTCTGTATTCGTCACAGCATCAGGGGGCAGGAAAGCGACCATGACCCCCCCTAACCAAGGTTTTAAGTCCCTGTCAAAGTCGATTTGAGTGCCTGCCAAGCTTTGTTCTTGAAAGGTCTTCAAACCCTGACCGACCAACTTTTGAGCCCCAGACGTGCCAAATCGCTGTAACTGTGATAGCGCTTGGGGATTGGGGGAGATGAAGGCGGCCATCATTGCTTCGTCGGGTACAACTTTGGCGCTGTCTTGAGGGTTGGATACTTTTTGGCTCAAACCCTGGAAGTAAAAGTAGACCGCAGCGCTACCTGCTGCGGCGATGGAGGCAGCAATTAGAAGCTTTGATTTTTTTGCAGGCATGGTTTGTGTTCCTCGCGTCCCATATCAGTTTAATCAAAATACAGAAAGCTTGTGGGGAGGCGATCGGGTCGGCTCTCTCGTTTTGTATAATCAAAGACAAGTTTGGACGATCGTCTAAACTGCTAGAACTGTGCATTATTGGTAAAAGATGAAAGTAGCGATCGCGGGAGCAACAGGATTTGTAGGTAGCCGGCTGGTGGAGAAGCTGCAAGCTGCGGGACATCAAGTTGTGGTTTTGAGCAGGGATGCGGCGAAGGCTAGCCGAGTTTTTCCGGCTTCAGCTTATCCGAATTTGGAAGTTGTCGCCTACACTCCAGCGGAGTCTGGTGATTGGCAAAAGTCGATCGCGGGCTGCGATGCTGTTGTCAATTTAGCAGGGGTTCCGATTGCGGAGGAAAGGTGGACGGAGGCACGCCAGCAAGCAATTCTGGACAGTCGCACACTGACGACGGCAAAATTGGTCGAGGCGATCGTCAATGCTAATCCTAGACCATCGGTGTTTGTTAGCGCATCGGCGATCGGCTATTACGGAACCAGCGAAACCGCTGAGTTTGACGAAACTAGCCCTGCGGGAAACGATTTTTTAGCAGCAGTTTGCAAAGACTGGGAAGCAGCAGCCCAACCTGCAAAAAATGCGGGAACGCGGCTAGCAATTTTGCGGCTGGGCATAGTTTTGGGAATGGGAGGCGCGTTGGCAAAAATGCTGCCACCTTTTAAACTATTTGCAGGCGGCCCCCTGGGCACTGGGAAACAGTGGTTTTCTTGGGTTCATCGCGAGGATGTGGTTGATTTAATTTTGTACGCTTTACAAAATTCGCAAGTTGAAGGCGTTTTGAATGCGACAGCACCGAATCCGGTGCGGATGAATGAATTGTGCCAAACTTTAGGGGAAGTTTTGCAGCGGCCTTCTTGGTTGCCAGTGCCAGGTTTTGCTTTAGAAATGCTTTTGGGAGACGGGGCAAAAGTTGTTTTGGAAGGGCAGAAAGTGTTGCCGAAACAAACTTTAGCTAGTGGTTTTCAATATCAATATCCAACGCTGAAATTAGCACTCGAAGATATTTTATCGGGAAGTTAGAAGTCGAAGCCTCGTTGTCCAAGAAACCGGGTTTCTGCGATAATTTTGGCATCTTCACGCCCGATTTGGTGAAGAAACCCGGTTTCTGAGGCCCGGCCAACCATCCAAGAAACCGGGTTTCTGCGATGATTTTTGCATCCTACCGAAGATTTGGGTAAGAAACCCGGTTTCTGAACCCCACGCGATCGCACCAAAGACGGGCGAAAAACAGATAACCTTGTTAAAATAAAAACTATATTTCTCTCTTTTGAGACCAGCCCATGAATAACCCCTTTGACGACGCATCCCAGAGTGGTAGTCATTCTCCCCTGGATGACTTTATACAATCTTTAAGTTCTGACTCGCATAGTTCAGACTCGCACCACAACAGCAACCATCACCCCTCAGATCCCCTTGATTTATCTCACCTTCACTTGAATTTGGGGGAGGTTCACCATCCGCATGATTTAAACCATGTCGGTGCTTTAGATGGGGTCGATCATTCCCACCATTCATTAATGACTCCGGCTGGTGCTTTGGATGCTGCATATCGAGAGAGTTTGGCTGAGATCAAAACGGATCTTTATTCAGAAAGTCATCCCCAAGGTTTAGTGTCTCATTCAACTATATCGCAGACCGATCGCAACCATTATCAGGATAGTTTTTCATCCGATAATTACTCCGAAAATGTTGTTGACTTTTCGGCAAAAAGTTCATCTACAAATTCAGGGGTGATTACTAAAGATGATGATAATTCAGTTAAGTTTGTTGGCGATATAGTTTTTTGGAATGCTTATGCTAGGGGTCAAGCGGGGACTGTAGATGGACACAAATTTTATCGCGACGGTCATTGTATCGGGCGTTTAGGTGCAAATATGAATGTGTATGATGTTGATGGGCATAAAATTGGTTATGTCACTCCTTCTGGGAAAGCTTATACAACTGATGATAAGCTATTTGCTACAGGAGGAACTGCTCGTTGGGCTGCCGCAACCTTAATTTTTAATACTTGTAGTCTTAGTTAACTAGAAATCTGAGAAACCGGGTTTCTAAAGGTTTGCAAAAGAAGAATGAGGTCATTAACTAGAAACCCGGTTTCTTCGAGGATTCAGGTTTCTATTAACACAAATTCACATCAGGCGAAATGATTATGGATATGATTTTAGCCCAGAGAATAGTAACAGCAATTCCCCAGATAATGGTGGCGATGACGCAACTTGAAATAGAAAATAGAAGGCAACAATTCTTAAGTATGATAGAATTAGTGCGTCAAGAACATAGCGAGGAAATGGAAGCCTATCGACAATATTGTGAGGATGTGCGACTGCAAAAACGCCTCGATTCTGAACGAGAACAGTTAGCTAGACGATTCCAACATGAAGAAAAATTAGAACAGTATCGCCGCGAAACTCACCTAATTTTATCTCGCGCTCAATTGCTAACAGCTTTAACTTTAGCTGATGATAAGGAAATTAGAGAAAATTTTCCTCTAAAAACTCCCGCACGAGTAATTTTAGATGCTTACAAAAGCTATCAGGAAAATATGAAACAAATTCCTCTATTAGTGGTGATTTCGCCGCCTGCGTTGCATTTTGAAAAATTCCCTAATGCGGCTCAGGGATTTGATCTAATTGAAGACCGATTGATTGATGAAATACGAGATTTTTGCAAACATTACCCACTCACTAATCAGGAAAGACCTGTAAGATATCAAGGAGCGGATTGGAAAAGTAAATCTTTTCATGGCAAAACTGCGATCGATACTTTGCATCACGTTCTCAAATCTGTTCCCACTGTAGTTTTAGAGTCTAAGGTTGATGGGAATTCACTCAATATTTTCCTCGCGGCTTGGGATATGATGCAAGAAGTTCCTTACTATGAAAAGGTGCTAACTATCCCTTGGAAAGAGGTTTTGTATCCCATCGCTCAGAAATATGCTAGGGAGTGGAGCAATTTACGCATAATACTGTTAGATAAAAAAACAAGTATGGAGGAGATTAAGAGCAGTGGTGGGGATGATGAAGTCAATCTATTAATCTTGGAACAAGAGGAAGCAGAGCGAGGTCTTCGTAAAGAACATGATTATAAGTACCGTGTTAACGAAGACAAGTGCGTTCGGGAATTGGCGAAGTCTTTAGGGATTTGCCACTGTATTTTAGTGGGTTTGATGGCGGACAGATACCATTTTTATCATGGGGATGTGCGTCCGAAGTTGCCTGAACTTTTGCCGGGATTACTGGAAAAAATGCCGAGCGATAGTTTGAAGGAAATGCTGGTGGGTGAGATTGTTTCCAGTTATCAAAGTCTCTATCAGTCTATTGAGGGGGAACGCCCTAATGCGATCCCTTATTTGTTTTTGGATTTGGCGTTGAGTTTGAGTGGTTTGTCGAATAAATCTTGGGCGAAAAAGCAGGTTGAGTTTTCGATTAAAGCTTGGTTGAAGCTGAGAAATGGGGTTTCTGAAGAGAAACCGGGTTTGTTGAATTTGGATAATTTATTGGAGGTGTTTAAATCGACTTTGACGGTGGCGGATAGTGAATATGTGGAAAAGGTGACTGGGTGTTTTGCTGCGGTCGGGGAAAGTTATTGCGAACAGATGATTTTGGTGGATATCAGGCGCAAAAAAGAAGCAGAACGCCAACGCCAACTAGAAGTCAAACCCAACAACAGGCTAGAAAATGCCTTAGTTGTCCACACCCTCACAGGGCATTCTGGCACGGTTAATCCAGTCCCCATCAGCCCGGATGGGCAGACCTTTGTCAGTGGTACTGGTAAATTTTTGATATGGGGTGACAACACGATTAAGATTTGTCAGTTGAATACGGGGCGGGAACTTCGCACCCTCACCGGGCATTCTGGGTCGGTTAATTCCGTCGCCATCAGCCCGGATGGACACACCCTTGTCAGTGGCAGTGGTGACAAAACAATTAAGATTTGGCAGTTTAGTACGGGGCAGGAACTTCGCACCCTCAGTGGGCATTCTAGTAGGATTCATTACCTCGCCATCAGCCCGGATGGACATACCCTTGTCAGTGGCAGTGCTGACAAAACGATCAAGATTTGGGAGTTGAGTACGGGGCGGGAACTTCGCACCCTTAAAGGGCATTCTAGCTATGTTAATTCCGTCGCCATCAGCCCGGATGGACACACCCTTGTCAGTGGGAGTAATGACGACACGATTCAGATTTGGGAGTTGAGTACGGGGCGGGAACTTCGCACCCTCACCGGGCATTCTGACTCGGTTAATTCCGTTGTCATCAGCCCGGATGGACACACCCTTGTCAGTGGCAGTGATGACAACACAATTAAGATTTGGCACTTTAGTATGGGGCAGGAACTTCGCACCCTCACCGAGCATTCTGGATCGGTTAAGTCCCTAGCCATCAGCCCGGATGGGCAGACGCTTGTCAGTGGTAGTAGTGGCGGTACGATTAAGATTTGGCGGGTGGAGTGACTCAGAAACTTAGAAACTGGGTTTCTCTGATAATTTTTCCTAGAAAGAAACCGGGTTTCTGCGATAATTTTGGCATCCTACCGAAGATTTGGATAAGAAACCCGGTTTCTGAGTCCCCACGCGATCGCGCCTCAGCCTCAGCCAAGAAACCGGGTTTCTGCGATTATTCTGGCATCTTCACGCCCGATTTTGTTAAGAAACCCGGTTTCTGAGCCCGGCGCGATCGTGAGCTTTGAGCAAACTCGCCGGATCGGGCCCAGCGGGGATAATGCAGCCGGGATTCAGCGGGAACAAATTGCCGTAATAATCGCGCTTCACAGCCTCCAAATCGCAAGTGCCAGCAACTCCCGGTAACTGGTACAAATCGCGCAGATAGGCTCCCAAATGCTCGTAATCTTCAATGCGGCGCAGATTGCATTTGAACAAGCTGTAGTAAACTGCATCAAAACGGAATAGAGTAGTAAAAAGCCGCACGTCTGCTAAAGTCACCCGATCGCCACAAAGATAACGACTCCTCAAGAGCGATCGATCGATCTCGTCTAAAACAGCAAACAATTCACTGCAAGCCGAGTCATAAGCAGCTTGAGATTGCGCGAAACCGCAGCGATAAACGCCGTTATTCACCGATTGGTAAATCTTCTCATTCCACTCGTCAATTTGCGATCGCAAATCCAGAGGATAAAGATCCATTTGAGGATTGCTAGCAAACTCGTTAAACTCCGAGTTTAGCATCACAATAATTTCCGAACTCTCGTTATTGACGATCGTCCTTTTCGACTCATCCCACAGCACCGGCACCGTACACCGCCCCTGATAGCCCGGTAAAGCCAACTGGTAAAGTTCCGGCATCGTGTTGCAGCCAAAAGTCTCCGACTCCATCACCCACATTCCCCCTTCAGAGGGATAGACAATAGACACCGATATCGCATCTTCAAGCCCTTTGAGCGCCCTCGTTACCAGAGTGCGGTGGGCCCAAGGGCACCCTTTACCCACGAAGAGGCGATACCGTCCCGCAGCGGGCCCGTGAGGGTTGTCTGGTGCAGTGCTGACAAAGTTGCGGAAACTGCTGCTGGGGCGAATATATGCTCCGGTGCGATCGGGCGGCGCTAGTTTTGACATCATTAATTGCCACATTGATGTCCAGACAAATTTGCCTAGCTTGACTGTTACCGATGAAGGAAGCGATTTGTTTTTCACAATGCGATTAAAAGAGGTTTGCTAAACATAATCTGCTTATTTTAACTCACAGCCGAAGGAAGAAGGAAGAAGGAAGAAGGAAGAAGGCAAAGTAAGCAATGGTTTCCCTCGTCCCCAGGCTCTGCCTGGGAACGCATATTTAGAGGCTCTGCCTCGCTGTTCGCTGTTTTCCCTCACCTGAGAACGAGTTTTCTAGTATCTGCCAGAGGCTATTTCGCCATAAGCTCGATCGATCAATCGGCGAGCAACCGTCTGAATTCCCGTATGTTCGTAATAATTGGTAGTCATGTCTAAAAACGCGGCGACATAATCCAATTTGTCATCGGTAACATCAATGTATTGCTTGAGATTGCCTAAAACTATAGCGGGAGTTAAGCCGCGAGACTGTACTAAATTGTTCATCCAACCTTGGGCTGAAGCGAAAGTAGTTGTCACAAATCCAAATTTTGCTGCATTATTAGCGCCGGGAATTAGATTGCTGATATTTTGGAATGTTGAGTTTTGCTGCAAGGTTGAAGGATTCAATCCGCCTATGGTATTTTGTGCTACTCTAATGAAGTCCGGGCCAAGGGGAATTAAACCGTCAGCACACACTAAAGCAGCCATCCGCATCATAGATTCGCCTTTGTAATGAGACAAATAATTACCAAAGCTTCCCACATTGTTAAGGGAAATATTGTTAAGTTTGCAGTAGGCTATTAGCTCGATCGCTACTTTGACGCACAAGTCGATCGTTTGAGTTGTGTCAGCTTTGGGAGTGAGGCGGTTGAGAAAGGAAAGAAAGCCGATGTTTTCGCCGATTTTATTCGCCATAGCCGTTGCACCTAACGCACTGTCGGCGCTGTCTGCTAACTGGTAAAGCCTGACTACGCCTTGATATGGCTCGTTGGGGTTAGCGTAAAGCTCGATCGCGCGATCGCGAATTTTCTCAACTAATTTGCGCTTTGTTTCCCCTGTCACCGCTTCAATAGTATTATCAAAACCCGTGAGATTGTTCCACTCCCCCGGAACCACAAAATCGAGGGATTTGAGCATCATCACAGTGACGCCACCCGACGGCAAATTGTCAACCAATTCCACAATAGATTTGCTCATCACAAACTCCTGAATAGCCCGATTTAAAGTGTTCTTCCAATTACTCCAACTTCGGGAAATCCGATTCCAGATTCCAGATAAATTTCCCAGAACTAAGTAGGTAAGCACAAATAAATATTACACGACAATATCCAGTTTTGCAATCCTCTGAGCTTTTCTCTCTTCTCTAACTCTGCGTTCTCTGTGCCCTCTGCGGTTCATAAAAAAAAGTCTTTACCACAAAACATTTGCATTTCACTCGCCCGCACAAAGTTAAGTTTCATTATATTGACAACTCAAAATCCTCGCACTGTGTTACAATAATTGGCGCCAAATAGAAAAACATAAAACATGACGGTTGCAGTTAAAAAAACTCCGGGATTAGCCTCGCGTTTAGTAAATGGCGTACTCTCCATCAAGCCTTTGGCTAATCTAGCCAAGCACCAAGCGCGGGAAATGATGATAAAAAGAGGAGAAAAAATCGGAGTGCATTGGCGACAAGAATCGCAAGCACTTTTGTCCCGGAATTGGGATGCAGAATTGCTCAGCGTCCAAAATCCCGATCTTGTTTACCCGAAATATTATCTAACTTCATTCCACGCTTATGAAAAAGGTAATATGAGTTGGGAAGCTGCTACAGAAGTTGAAGTTGCAGCCCGTACAGTTCACGCCACAATTTGGCCGGAAGCGGGTGCAGAAGGCGATGCTAAACTCCGCGCCAGCTATCACGAAGTCATCAAATCGCAGATTGTTTCTTCACCGCAAGATATTGTGGATTTGGGATGCAGTGTGGGATTGAGTACGTTTGCTCTTGGGGAGGTTTACCCGGAAGCGAAGATGACTGGGGTAGAGTTGTCGCCTTATTTCTTAGCCGTTGCTAAATACCGTTCTCAACAGCGAGAATCCCAATCTTTAAATCAAAAATCTCCGACTTGGGTTCACGCTGCTGCTGAATCTACTGGTTTGCCTGCGGCGGCTTTTGATTTAGTTTCTATTTGTTTAGTTTGTCACGAATTGCCGCAGAAAGCTACTAAAGAAATATTCCGGGAAGCGAGGCGTTTGCTGCGTGTTGGCGGACATTTGACAATTATGGATATGAATCCTCAGTCGGAAGTTTATGCCAAAATGCCTCCTTATATTTTGACTTTGCTCAAGAGTACGGAGCCTTATTTGGATCAGTATTTTGGGTTGGATATTGAGCAAGCTTTGGTAGATTCCGGTTTTGCACAGCCGACAATCACTTGCAATACAGTCCGACACCGGACTATTGTTGCTAAGGCAATATAGCGGTTTTCAGTAGAGTGAAGTACAGATATCGGGTAGGACACGGCACTGCCGTGTCTAAAGCTGTATTTATTTAATTCGATTGAAAACTGCTATAAATAGTAAAGTTGCATCGATATTATTCAATCCTTGGGGCGGTGCGTGAGTGTAAATAGTCTAATCTGTGGATTTAAAAATTTCTGCGATCGCGCCCCCTACTGATAAATAATTCCGATGCTACCGGATTTGATATTAGACAGCCGTAGAAGCTATTCACAGCGCCATTTGTTAGACATTTTGATAGAACCCTAAAAGAAGGACATCTTCATGAACCCGACAGCCCCCTCTCAAAACGTCATCGATTGTTTGCAGGTTATCTTGGATGCCACTGCATCGAAGAATTACGAGCTTTTTACTACAGTCGGTGATGCAGGCTACAAAGCGAGCATTACACAACAAATGTTTGACGATGTTAGCGAGCAGCTCGCTTCACGCCTGCAAAAGGGATACTCATTTAATTATTTTGGTGAGATAAAACAAGGTAATTGTCCGATTTATTTGTGGAAGCTGAGTTTTGAAGATGGTGGAGATGAATTTGTGGCACACATGACTATGAATGGAGACAAAGTTGCTGGGATTTTCATCGAATAACATATCTTGCTTGATATCAAATCCGTTAGCATCGGAATAGTAAATTCCAGTTCACTGTTCACTGTTGACTGTTCACTGTTGACTGTTCACTGTTGACTGTTCACTGTCAACCGTCAACATCATGTATGAGTGTAACCGGAAATGATATGACAGGGTGTTTCACTCTCATCTAACGCCGATCGCCCACAACCGTTAATCGAAACCGATCGGGCGGAACAAAGGTGATTCCCCGGCGCGCCGGACGAATTGGCCGATCGAGATTCGATACAAACTCACGCGAAGACACCACCGTTGCTAAAACGAGCTTCATTTCAAACATGGATAACGCCATCCCGATGCAGCTTCGACTCCCGCCTCCAAACGGTAAAAATTCAGAGGCGGAAAACTTGCGATCTAAAAAGCGATCGGGATTGAACCCGGCGGGATTTTCGTAGGTTTCAGGGCGACGGTGGGCCAAATAGACACAGGGGATTAAAATCGTTCCCGGTTGATATGTATAGCCTTCGAGTTCGATCGTCCGTTTCACCTTGCGCGGCTGCGAAATTAAGGCAATTGGATAAACCCGCAGCGCTTCCTTGCAGACTGCTGTTAAGTAGGGCGACTGCGAAAGCGCGATCGGATCGGGATTCTCGCCCAATTCATCCAATTCCTTCCGCAACCTAGCAAGGCATTCGGGAAACTGATGCAGCCAGTAAAACGCCCAAGTCAAGGCCGATCCAGTCGTTTCATGTCCCAATAACAACAGCGTCATCAACTGATCGCGTAATTCTCGATCGCCGAGGGATTCGCCGGTGTCGTCGCGGGCCATCATCAACACCGACAGAATATCCGTGCGAGACGAATCGAGAGAATGCGATCGCCTCTCGGCAATTTCCGCATAAATCAGCGAGTCAATCTCCGCCATCTGCTGCAAAAACTGCCCCCACGGACTCCAAGGCCCCAAATTTTGTTGCAACGGTTCAAAGAAAAATTGTAGGGAGTACAGCTCAGAGGTGATCGCCTCTAAAAGCTTGCTGAGCAATTGTTTCAGGCGTTCGTAGCGCTCTCCCGGCACTAATCCAAACACGACTTGCAAGATTACTTCCAGCGAAATTTCTAACATTTCTTCGCGGACTGCGATCGCATCTGGGGCTTTCCAGTCGATCGTGTGCTTTTGCGTCAAATCAACAATCAAATGCCCTTGACTGTGCAACTGTTCCCGATGCAGCGCGGGCATTAATAGCTGTCGCTGTCGCAGATGTCGCGACCCTTCATTCATTATTATGGATTCATTTCCGACCAGGGGGCGAAATACGTTGGTCACTTTGCCAAACTCAAAGGCATCGGCTAAGGTCGTAAACACCGCCTGAATCGCTTCTGGACTGCCCAGAAACACCACGGGGGGGGAAGCGGGCCCCAACACGCGGGCGGTAAATGTATCGCCGTATTTGGCCGAGTAGCGATCGAAAAATGCGATCGGGTCAGCTACCAGCGAAAGCGTTTGGAACAAAGCAGGAGAACGAGATCCGGTAGGCAGCGTCATTCGATTTTAGATTTTAGATTTTAGATTTTGGATTGACTTGCGCGAGATAAATTCGGGGGCGTGAGGATTTTAGATTTTAGATTTTGGATTGATTCCACGGATAAATCACGTGGCGGGTACCACCTTTGAAATTCTTGGTCATTGAAAAACTGGCGATACAGCAATATTTCTAGTGTATTATCGATCGACCTTGCAGCCTGAAATTTATCTGCGATCGATTGCGAAGGCAAGTAGCAAAAATAGTAATGCTATCGAGATCGATCGCAGATTGTATGGCTAGCTTCCCAGCCTAAACTGCTAAAAGTTGTAGTTTTAGATAAAATGGATGCTAGCGATCGTGTGTTTGGCTTTCTGCTCACGAAAATCAAATGACCGAAAGCATCCAGGATACAAGCCCCCGGATTCATTCCGAAAGCAGACTCAGGACCGGTGAAATAAAAAACCTGTATCCGATGAAACTTGCCGAACGTATTTATCTCGCGCAAGTCAATGCTTCAATTCTTTAATCTAAAATCTAAAATCTAAAATCTAAAATCTAAAATCGATTGACTTTGGGATACAATTGTTGTAAAAGCTGGTAGCCAGTTGGCTAAATTTGTTATGACATTAACATCCCGTGTTGTTCATAGCGACCCCGATATTCTGGGGGGAACCCCTGTTTTTGTTGGGACTCGTGTACCAATGAGAACCCTACTTGATTATCTTAAGGCTGGTGATTCATTAGAGGTATTTCTCGACCATTTCCCTAGTGTCAGTCGAGAACAG
Source organism: Microcoleus sp. T2B6 (assembly GCF_036700475.1). Taxonomy (NCBI): domain Bacteria; kingdom Bacillati; phylum Cyanobacteriota; class Cyanophyceae; order Oscillatoriales; family Microcoleaceae; genus Microcoleus; species Microcoleus sp. T2B6. The sequence continues at coordinate 17,077 of NZ_JAUBOZ010000031.1, forward strand.
ACAATTGCAGCTCTTGAATTAGCAAAGGAAATGCTGACAGCCTATGCGAATCCTGCTTGATGAATGTGCCCCACGACCTTTAAAACGTGAACTTGCTGATTACGAGATACGCACAGTTGTTGAAATGGGATGGTCAGGAAAGAAGAACGGTGAATTGCTGCTGCTTATGAGTCAAGAAGGCTTCACGATTCTGCTCACCACAGATCAAAATTTGCGCTATCAGCAAAACTTGCAGCAAGCTGGAGTTGCAGTCGTTGTTCTTGTAGCATCGAGCAACAGGCTTCCTGATTTACTTCCTCTGATACCAGATGCTCGTAACGTGTTGAATACCATTACTCCGGGGGAAGTGATTGAAGTCGGAGGTTATTAAAAGTTCTCTAGGCGACGCAGCAAAACAACGCCCATGCACCCCACCGCACAGAGGTTATGTGTTGGGAACGGAGGTAGTCTGCGGCGGGTAATTAACACCGTTAGATCGCTCTATTCCTGCGAGGGTGGGTTCGCAGATTGTACGGCTAGCTTCCCAACCTAACATGACTGTTTTACGCTCTACTCCCCAGCCATAGCCACCGATTTCTCCAGATTCTCGAATGACTCGGTGACATGGAATTAGATAGCCGATAGGATTGTTACCGATCGCATTTCCTACAGCTCTAGCAGCAGTTGGGCGTGCTACCATTTGAGCTATAGTTTGATAGGTCGCGATCGCACCAAATGGCAATTTCAAAAGTGCTCGCCAAACTTGAATCTGAAAGTTAGTGCCTTTTACCAAGAGCGTTAGTGCTTTTTGCTCGCTGAGAGTTTCTGAATTGAAAATCAGGTCACGCAATGATTGAGTGGCTTGCTCATCACGAATGATTTCAGCATTTTTCCAGGTCAATTGCAGTCTTTGTGCGGCGTTTTTTTCGTTTGTTGTATCCAAGAAATAAAGATTACAAATACCACGGGCAGTTGTCGCGATTAGAGATGTGCCAAAAGGGGTATCATGAATGCCATAGCGAATTTGTAAACCTGCTCCGCCTGCTTTGAACTCCCCTGGTGACATTGCTTCTAAGTTCACAAATAAATCGTGTAATCGTCCGGGACTCGATAGTCTCACGTCCAATGTTAGGTCGAGAAGGCTTTTAGTCTGAGTGATTTTTGACTTGGCATATTCAACTGTCAGATATTGCAAAAACCGCTTGGGGCTAATGCCGGCCCATTGAGTAAATAGTCGCTGAAAATGATATTCACTAAGTCCTATGTGCTGGGCCACAGTTGCCAGATTGGGCTGGTTTAGGTGGTGTTGTCGCATAAAGGCGATCGCCCGAGCAATCCGGTGATAATCTTCGCTAGCATAGACACTCGCATTCTGCATCGAAATCATCTAGTCTAAGTCAAGGGAATTTTGATGTTTCCTCACTTTAGCGATAGAGTAGGCTCAAAGCCACCCGTTTCTTGCGGTGAATGCAGCCAGTCAGCCGATTTTAGATTTTAGATTTTAGATTTTAGATTGAAGAGATTGAAGAGATTGAAGAAAGCGACCTCATTGCTAAACCCGGGGGCTTGCGATTTTAGATTTTAGATTTTAGATTGAAGAGATTGAAGAAAGCGACCTCCTATCGTTTCCGGTTGGGTGGGAATGATCGAGTCAAGGTCAATAATTCCACATTCCCCCACGGATCACTCCCCACTCCCCATCATTCCGGTGTTACCGGAATTGATATCACCCTCCGCGCAACTGCGTCACCAAGTGAACTAATTCGGGTAAAATTAGCTTTTCCACAGCTAGTTTCACGCCATTGCTAGATCCAGGAAGAGAAAAGACTAACTTGCCTTTATACACGCCTGCCACTGCCCGAGAGGCGATCGCCCTCGAACCAATTTCTTGATAGCTCAAAAACCGAAATATCTCCCCAAATCCCGGTAAAATCCTGTCTAGCAAACTCTCCATCACATCGTAAGTCGTATCTCGGGGAGCGATGCCCGTGCCGCCGTTAAAAATGATTGCATCCACATCTTCACGCTGGGAAAACGCCTGCATTTGCAATACAATTTTGGCCGCATCATCTTTAACAACAGTGTAAGCTACCACAGAGTGACCCGCATCTTTTAGCAGCTTCTTAGTTAACAAGCCGCTAGTGTCTGTTTCAGCAGAGCGCGTGTCGCTAACAGTAATGATAGCGCAATTTACGGTTATTTTAGATAAGTCGGGGTGAGGAATTTGCGTCATATTATAACAGATATTGAAGGAAAAAGGAAGAAGCAAGAAGGAAGAGGAAATCAGGAAAAGGGAAGAGGGAAGAAGTCATTAGTTAGTTGCGATTTATTGGTTATTAGTTATTCATTATCAAATAACTAATAACCAATAAGCTGTGGCGGCATTTAAATTGTATGTCCAAAAAAATTAAAGTCTTGTGGGTTGGGCGTCCCGCCCGCCCTGAATATACAATTTAAATGCGCGACAGCTTAACCAATGCCCCATATCCCATGCCCCATGCCCCATGCCCCATGCCCTATTCCCCATCAATTATGCCTTGCTAAATCCTAAGCCGTTTGATTCCGAGTAGCGTTCCATGAAACGCATAAATCGATCCCATTCTTCGGGACTTCTCATTAGATAAAGAGCTTCCAAACCAGCAGGCTGACCGTTGATGAACTTAGCCTTAACCTCGCGAGTGAGGAGTTCGCCTTCGTCGTCGATCATGTACATTCCAGTAATGTCTTCGGTACTGGTGCTGCTGAGAGCTTTGGGATTTTCAAAGATAAACGTGGCAGTGCCTTGAGCTCCCGTTTTAGAACGGGTTAGGCGCACTTCGGGTACAGCATCTTCGTCTATACCCCGAGAGAATTGAATTTTAGCCATAATCTGACAGTGGAACCTTAAGGATTGCTTAATTTCTTAATGTTTAATCATAAAACGATTCGGGTACTCGCAAATCAAGACTTGGGAGAGTGGAAGCGGGCGAGAGTTGGCGAGAGTGGGTGAGAGTGGGAAATCGGAGACAAGGGAGAGGGGAGATGGGTTGGTTCTTCTGAGATATTGCACCATTCTCAATAATCCTTTCAGGGCGGGCAGGATGCCCACCCCACAAGAAAATCTACTCTTTGTGGAACAGGCCGGAAAGCCTGTTGAGCGAGAATGGTGCAAGATGTGAGTTCTTTGTACCCCAAGTTATCCTCTCCCTTCTCTCCCAATTCCCTTAGACGATGTAAGGAGAGTTAATTGGCTCGGCCCGCTTTGTGGCTACCAGAGTTTGGTAGATGAGGGCGGATATCTCGCCGCGGGTGATGTCGTGGGCGGGGGAAAGCTTTTCGCGCGCGGGATAGTTGACCACGAGTTTGCGCTCTGTGGCGGTTGCTATCTCGTCGGTGGCAAAACTGGGAATCTGAGCTCGATCGACATAAACGCTCAAAGAATTGGGGTTGCCGCCGCCCAACTGCAAGCCGTTTACCAAAGATACGATCGCCTGAACTCTAGTCAAATTCTGCTCCGGGCGAAACGTGCTGTCTGGATATCCAGCCAAAAAGCCAGCTCGATTAGCTTGGTCGATCGCTCCCTTGGCCCAAAAATCCGCCGCCACATCCTTAAAAACCGTCGCCTCACGGCGCGGCACCAATTCAAACGCCTTCGCCAACATAGCCGCATACTGAGCTCTAGTTACAATCTCGTAAGGTTGAAAAGTGCCGTTGGGAAACCCGCTAACAATATTCATCTTTGCCAAGCGATCGATAAAATCCTTAGCCCAATGCGTGTTGGTGTCGCTGAACTGTAGCCCGCCAGGAGTCGGAGTTGCCGTCACATTGCCCAAATCAAATAAACCTTTCATCCGCGAAGAATTGAGCTGATTTCCCACCGCAGAAATCTTAACCCCAGTCGCGTTTTGCAAGTCTAATTCACCGTTATTCTGAAAAATATTGCCGCCCAAATCTTGAGCAGTACCAATATCTGGCAGCGACTTCCCCACCGCAGTCAAACCGTCTTCCGTATTTTTTTCGATGCGATTTTTGCGTAAAATCGGCTTAGATTCCCCTGCTAAAACTATACCGGAGCGATTTTCCAAAATTTGGTTATCAGCAATCAAAGGAGCCGACTGAGCTTGCAGAGAGATGCCGAAACCCGTCTTTTGAAAAATATTGCGCCGTATTACTCCCTTAGCAGTTCCCGCCATAATTACGCCAGCGGCTGAGTTTTCCACAAATATGTTGTCGAGAATCGCAGGATTAGCAGTGCCCGTGGCAAACACGCCTTCGCCCTTGCAAAGCGTGAAAGTGCCGTTAGCCACAGTCGGAGAAGTTGACTCAATCCAGACTCCCGTGCCGCGACTATCAAGATTAGTGACAGTTACTCCGCGCAATTGGGAATTAGTTGCTAGTAGTATCGTGATATTTTGGCCTGCTGCGGTGGGACTGACAAATTTGCCACTTCCTTGAATTAGAGTGCCTCTACCTTTGTTAGTTTCATTGCCAATAACTTTTACTCCCGATGGAATTTCCAAGGGGAATTTTTCGCCACTAGCAGCGCTGTAAGTTCCCGGTGATAACTGAATCGTAGTTCCCGATGCAGCGCGGGCGATCGCCCGCGCTATAGTTTTGAATGGAGCCGATTGGGTGCCGGCTGCGGAATCACTGCCTGTTTGCGGGTTGACGTAAAGTGTTGTCATGTTTTTGTTGAAGAGATAATTGGCGATCGAGCTTTTGTGCAATTTTCATTGTCTGTGAACTTGACCCCGAGTCTATATTCACATTTGATTGCGGAGATTATTTAATTGCACGATATCCGCAACATCACCCATCAGGAGTGGCAACCGCAAGGGGATTCGCCCTACAAAAGACTGTATTTTTCGTTCCCAGCAACAGCAGAACCAGACTTATTTAAGAAGTCCCGGATATAGGGATACTATTTTTTCCAGATGTTGCCAAAACCACTAAAATTTCGATCGCCTCCACCGGAAAATCGAACGTTTTGCTGTCATATTATGTCCGGTAGATTCCCTCCGCTTCGCTTCGCCCAAAATCAGGTAGGGGCGGGTTCACCAACAATATCTGCCAATAATTAACAATCTCAAAAACCCGCCCCGGCTGGGATATTATGGTCAATCGATCGGACATGATATCATGTACGATCGAGCGAGATTCCCTTGCCAAAAACCTTAACCGCTTCAGCCAAATCAGTTTCACCCATTAAAATGCAGCGTCTTAGCAAATCGATATCCAGCGTTTCCAATCCTGACAGTTGACTCTGAATTACTTGCTCGTAGCCATCTTCCCGGAGATGATACAGTCGCAGCGTGCCATCTTCCCAAAACCAGATTTCAGGCACGCCCAAAGCTCGATATTTTGGCAACTTGCTCAGTCCACCGCTAGTATAAACTACCTCGATCGACAAATCGGGAATCAACTTAGGTTCTCCCAAACAGAACGATTTGTCTGCTTGAGTAGAAGCTTCTCCCGTCTTCTCCTGCGTCATTGAACCAGAAGGGTAAAACTTAATACCTTGTTGCAGCAGAAAAGTGGTCACTAAGTAACCAATGATTTCCGAAAATTTTTCGTGTTGGAATCCCGGCATCAGAATCTCTATCGCCCCTGCAAAAAAAGACAACTTTATGCCAGGGGAATCTTCCGAAACCTTCTGGATTAACTTGAATTGCTCCCAAGTGCCGTTGAGCACCACTCGCCCATCGAGAATTTCGCGATCGAGAACTTGTGTCATTGACCCGCACCATTATCTCCTATCGGCATTATAACGCATTGGGCGATCGCTCCTAAAGAATCTCCATACAGCAATTGTAGCTTCAGAATCCGAACAGTTCTTTCTAGTTCCCAGGCTCTTCCTGGTAACGCATATTCCAAAGCTCTGTCTCGCCTTAATTCCCAGTCAATTTCACAATACAAGACGCATCCAAAACCACTACAATTTCATTCTGAAAAACAGCACAGCTTGTCATTGCTGAAGCTAAAGCGGGAATTTTCCCTTGTTTGAGAGAAAGCATCGCCTGCGGTGTAGAATCAAAGTCATCGATCCAGCCGTAGTCCTCTACATAATCAAGAGTCAAAGCATTGCGATCGAGCATCCAAAAATCAACTCCATATTGATTAATAAAATTTTGCAATACAGCTCGATCGGGAGTGTATTGAGCGCGAATTAAATCGTTAACTCGCTGCCGATATTTGCTGTAGTAGCCTTTCTGATACGGCACTGCATATTCCTTTGCCACCAGAACAGAACGCTGACTAAAGGTTGGCAAATTATCAGTCTCTGCCGCGATTGAAGCAATCAAGATATCTTTAGGTTGTTGCTCAAAAAATTTGTACAAACCCGGCATTTTACCTTCTACATACCCGACTGTGGGAAAATTTTCGACCAAGCAGGGATAAAGAACAACGGCGATAGCGATTGTGGCTGTCGTAATTAGTGCAACGATTTTTTTTACATCAAATGTTGTTGCGCTTTTTAATGCCAAATGACCGACTCCATCGATAATTAAAGTTAGGGAAATCGCACTTATAAAAACAATAATAAATCGCAAACTGTATGCCGTATAACGACCCGGTTGATACAGCTTAAAAATGGTAGCGTGAGCCGCAAGAAACATCGCCGAGGATGCTAAAAATAGCTGAAGCAAAAGCCAAATTTGGCGTTGAATCTGATTTGCTAAGGGAACAGCCGATCGCAAAAACAGCAGTAGCGGAAATAACAATCCGACACAGTGAGTTACAGGTGTAAACAGCGACTTGGGAAACATCCCGCTGCCCCGCCCTGTCAACCAATAATCTTTGGGGTTGGGACGAAAAAAAGCATTTCTGCCGTCTGGTGCAAATTCGCCCATTTGCTTCGCTTCTGCTGCGGTATAAGTTGGGCCAAATTCCGAGTTATCTAAGGCATAGGGCAGCATTACTAAAAAGATTAGTCCTAAACCTGTACTGCAAAATAGGTAATTTGTTCGATCGCCCGACAAGCGCAAACTGCCCTTTTCCCAGCATAGCAGGCGCAAAACTAAAATTCCAGCAGCAACCAAGGCGTAAGGAGGATAGAATAGTCCGATAAGCGCGATCGCCCCTAAACAAGGCAGCAAGGAACTGCGCGATAAATAATATAAAAAAGCCAGAAATATCGGATAGATAAAAGCTCTTGGCGTTGTGGAAGCCAAATCATCGGTCATCCACATATGCTGATTTAACAGCAAAGATGCAATAAATCCAGTCATCGGCACTGGCAGCATTTCTAGGCAAAGGCCAAAACAGTAATAAGTGGAGATTAAGCCGAGAAATAGTGGCAATATTTTGTGAAATAATAGCGGGTGAATGCCAATTGTTGCGGCTAATTTGTAGAGCGTGCTGTATCCTGCGGGGGCGACTGATTGAAAGTAATTAGCAATGAAATCGTTGGGGAATAATTCACGATCGACAAACCGCATCATCCAGAAAACGTGCTGTCTGGCATCATCTTGCACGATATACTGCCCGCTGAAGGCTTGCTTGAGTCCTAAAATAGCATAAACTGTGGCAAATGTCAAGCTCAGAGTCAAGCAAAATCTTGTGTGCGATCGCGATGTGCGATCGACTGTAGCAGTCAGAAATTTGTGCAACCGAGCTATTAATACCATTTGAGATTTTAGATTTTAGATGTTAGAATTGGGAATGACTGATTTTGACAAGTAGGATTATATTATGCCAGGTCAATTACCCCTAATAAAAAGTGTTTGCCGTAAGGAATAAAGTCCTCACGACAAACCGCTTTATTTTCAACTTTGCCCTATTTTAGATTATTTTCCAGCCCGCACACCCGCAATTTTAAGGCGAATCCGATACAGACTTGTACTTCCGGTAATATAAAGCGTTTTGCGATCGCTTTCTCCCCAGGCTAAATTAGTCGCCGTCTCAGGCACAGAAATCTTCCCCAAAAGCTTGCCATCCGGCGAAAAAATCCACACTCCCCCCGGCCCGGTGCTGTAAACATTCCCCTCTACATCAACTTTTAAACCGTCCGGAACTCCGCCTTGACTAGCATCTTTTAACTCCGCAAAAAGCTGCTCATTTGTAACAGTTCCGTCTGGTTTTACATCGAAAACGGCAATGTATCCCGATTCCGAATTGTTGACATAAAGTTTTTGCTCGTCTGGTGAAAAAGCGATGCCGTTCGGCAGCACCAAATCCTTAACCAGCAGAGTTAATTTTCCGTCGGGTGTCAGCCTGTAAACACCGTAAAAACCCAATTCTTCCTGGTCTTTACTAACACCGTAGGACGGATCTGTAAAATAAATGCTGCCGTCGGATTTAACCACCAAATCGTTCGGACTGTTGAGCCGCTTGCCCTCGTATCTATCCGCCAATGTGATAACTTTGCCGTCCTTTTCAGTGCGGGATACGCGGCGATTTTCGTGTTCGGCAGTAAGTAAGCGGTTTTCTTTGTCTAAAGTATTCCCGTTGGCTTTTCCCGAGGGGCGGCGAAATACCTCAACTTGCTGATTTGAGCCAAATTTATAGATAATATTGGCGGGAATATCGCTGAACAGCAAAAAGCCGTCTGGATGCCAAATCGGGCCTTCTATAAATTGGAAATCGCTAGCTACTTTTTCTAATTTCGCACTGTCATCAAGAATATCTTGCACGGCGTTTTTTTTCTCCCTGTTTTCCGTCTGGGCCGTCAACTTTGTTAAGTTACCCCTAAGTTTTTTGTTGGGGCTGCTGACAGCTAAACTTAATACTATCAACAACAAACTAATTGTAGCAATTTTGACTGTCATGTTTGCTCATAACTGAATTACTTCCTTCATACCATAAGATTACCTATCTCCTTCTTTACTTCTTCCTTTTTTCTTTTTGTACGACAAGAGCGCTATCGCGCAGCTTCAGTAACACGTCGAAAGCGGTTAGTTAACTCACTATTTTGATAAGAAAAAAAGATAAGTTAGAGCGGTATGACATTAGATAATACCGTATGTAATATAATGTCCGGTCGATTAACCTAAATCAGCTAGGGGCGGGTAAACCTGCCAATATATGCCAATAATTGACCATCTCAAAAACCCGCCCTGCTGGGATATTATGGTCAATCATCGGACATGATATAACCCAAAAATTAAGCTCGAATTTTCGAGCTTAATTTTATTTAACTTAAAACGTTTCACCTGTCAACTGTTAAGCTGGAAATGACACGAAGAGAAATGCAATACCGATCGCGATCGCACCGATACCCATGACAAAAGACCAGAAGCGGTGATAACTCTTAACCGTCGTACCGCTATCGCTTTCAAGCTGAATCAAATCCATCCAAGGTGCAACACCCCGGCGGAACCAACCCAAAGTCCTAACATCCATCCCAATCAAACTTTTAACCCGTTTCATGCCAAACAGAAAATTACCAATTGGGCCAAAACGAGAAGCATAGCGCAGATAAATCATTCCCGTTCTGTCTTGCAATTTCAAATCAGAACCAAACGCATAACCCGCATCGCCGCGACCAATTAATTCGCCTTGCAGTTGCGCCGGTTGACCCCGCAAAGGACTTGCATAAGGGTCAGACATTAAGGTTAAAACATCTAAGTGTTCTGCTTGTTCGTAATTGGGGAACATCACCAAAGTCTTGAGCAAAATTCCCACGCCCAAACCGATTAAAGGACAAGAAATCATCATCATCGGGTTTACAGCATACAGCGCAATGCCGATCGCAAAACCCACCGCTAACCCCAGAGTTTCTGCACTGTACAGCAGTACATCGAACACAAAATTGCCGTACAATTTCCGCTTGCTCAAATCGTTGCCTTCGCCGACAATTCGGCCCATATCAAACTCAATATCCAAGCCTAATTGTTCGGCATAAGTGCTCAAAGCGCGAACTCGTTTACCAGTCAGCGGGTGAGTCGAGTTCAACTCCATCCACCAACCCCACGGATTAAACATATCCCACAAAAACACTCGCCCAATCTTTTCTGGTTCCGAAGAAATCCGGTAAGCAGTCCCAGTAGATGTGGCAGCTTTGGCATCGTAAATGCCTAAAGCGCGAGTTCCTTCTAATAAGCTGCTGGGTTCTGTTGCTCCTTGTCCTTCTTCCAAAATACCGTAAGCAATTTTTACCAAAGCGCGAGACAAAGCATTGGGGTTGCCAGTAGTTTCGGCAGCAAAATGGTCGGCAAAATATTCTCGCGTCCGCGACAAATACAGCAATAAATAAGTGCCAGCGATGTAAAACAAATAAGCAACAGCAGCTACCGTACCTGCCGCATCTTTAGCTTTGCTGCCACCACTTCGACCCATCCTTTGAGCTGTAGTGTAAATTAAATAAGTAATCTGCACCAAAGTCGAAGCTAAGGTCATTACTGCAAAGTCCCAGTGGACGATGTGACCGAGTTCATGGGCGTAAACAGTGGCAATTTCCTCGTCGTCTAAATAGGTGAAAAGACCTTGACTGACGACTAAGCGAGCGCTGTTGGGAAATGAACCGTAAGTAAAAGCAGTAGGGTTTTGGTCGTCGATAATTCCTAAACGCGGATAAGAGAGTTTTTTCTGCTTGCAAACCTTCTGAATAACTTTAGCTGTTTCGGGACTTAGGCTTTCAATTTCTGCTAGGGAAACCCAGCGAGTATGGTATAGCCAATTTTGGGTTAAGTCCATCAAGTAAGGCGATAGGAAAAAAGCAGCGATGTTGAAAATTAGAGTTATGGGAAGTGCGATCGCCAATCCGGCGACTGGATCGGGGCTGTTGAGAATCAAAACAGAGGCTAAAGATAGCGCTAACACCATACCAAATAGCATGGTAATGGTGACGCCGGAAGCTAAAACAAGATTTCCGCCAGTTTTCTGTATCAGTTTAACGCCGGCTTTGCGCGATCGCCCTGCCTTGCGTAAAGGGGCATGAGATGACATAATAATCTCCAAAGGTTATTGACAAATGGAAATGCTCGTGGGATTTTATCTATACTTCACTGTTTTAACCTGTTAATGCCGATTACTGTAAGGGGTCTCAACAAAAATATAGAATTTCCTTGAGAATTGTTAAAACTGAAAACCGCCCCGAAATTTATTTCTGGGGATTCAATTCAAAACTCAAAACCCCAAACCCAAAACTATTTAAAATTTACTGCCATGTCTATTATTGAAATTGCCCAAAAAACGCGCGTATCTGCTAGAAAATTGGCAGTTTTGTCCGCAGATGCCAAAAATCAAGCTATTGAGGCTATTGCGAAAGCTTTAGAAGCTGCTGCGCCGGATATTTTGGCAGCGAATTCGGCTGACTGCAAGGCGGCAAGCGCGGATGGAATTGCGAAACCGCTGTACGATCGCCTAAAGTTGGATGAGAGCAAGTTGAAAAGTGCGATCGCAGGCGTGCGCGACGTTGCGATCCACAAAATCGGCTGAAAAAATACAACCCAGGCACGGAAGGCGTTTGGGGATGTACCCGTTGTTACTACTGCAACTGGGTTTGTCCGATGGAAGTTGCGCCGATGGATCAAAGAGGTAAGATTAAACAAGAGATTATCGGGCGCAAAGATGACCACGCCAGTCGATCGATTCGCCATCGGAAAGTCTGAATCAATAAAGAATTACGATTTTAGATTTCACAAATCCTAATCCTTGCATCCCAAATCTCAAATCCACGGCACGTCTTGGTCAAATACCATCTGTGTATCATCAACATAAGATTGGCAATTGTGGGAAATTCTAAACCTTATTTAATAGCAAAAAAGGAGTTTCGACAGTGATGAAAAAAAACATTAAAGTTATTGTCACTAAGATTTACGATATATTCTTTGCAAGTATAGTAAATTTTGCTATCACAAGATACATGGAGACAGACTTTCTCTATAAATACTTACTTTACGGAAATGAAGAACGCTTGCAAATTGCTAAAACCGCTGTGGTAAACAATGCTACTTTTAACACAATTTCTGGCACTATCCAAATAGGAGAATATGTATTTTTTGGATTTCATGTTGTAGTGTTAACAGGAACACATGATTATAATAAATTCGGACGTGAAAGACAGATAACGGTTCCAGGTGTTGGAAAAGACGTAATCATTAAGGAGGGAGCTTGGCTGGCTAGTAATGTTACTGTTATTGGCCCTTGTATAATTGGAGAACATTCAGTGGTAGCTGCTTGTTCTCTTGTTAATAAGGATGTACCGCCTTATACTATTGTCGCTGGAATACCTGCTAGAGTTATCAAAAAAATTACCCCCCCTTCCAATACCGATCAAACGGTCGGTTAATAACCAGTTGTATTGGGAATTAAAGTGTTGAGTGAGAATCAGTCCTGAAGGAACTCTGACTCTCGGAAACCGGGTTTTTAAATCTTAAGTAAACCCACCGAAAACAACACAATATCCAGATACCCGACTTCTTCAAAAAGTCGGGTATCTAAAAAAAGACAATTTTACCATTTTAAAAGAACTAAATCAAATCTTAAGCAGGAAATGACACGAAGAGAAGTGCAATACCGATCGCGAGGGAGCATCTCATATTTGTAAAAATACTTCTTCTGGCTCCTTCCTTCTTCTGGCTCCTTCCTTCTTCTGGCTCCTTCCTTCTTCCTCTTTCCTTCTGCCTCCTGCCTCCTGCCTCCTGCCTCAAAACTCCAATTTCTAGCGGAGGGCTGCAAAGGTGAGATGCTCCCGATCGCGATCGCACCTATACCCATCACAAAAGACCAGAAGCGGTGATAACTATTAACCGTCGTACCGCTATCACTTTCAAGCTGAATCAAATCCATCCAAGGTGCAACACCCCGGCGGAACCAACCCAAAGCGCTAACATCCATTCCCATCAAACTTTTAACCCGTTTCATGCCAAACAGAAAATTACCAATTGATCCAAAACCAGAAGCATAGCGCAGATAAATCATTCCCGTTGTGTCTGGCAATTTCAAATCAGAACCGAAGGTATAACCCGCATCTCTGTATCAGTTTAACGCCGGCTTTGGGCGATCGCCCTGCCTTGCGTAAAGGGGCATGAGATGACATAATAATCTCCAAAGGTTATTGACAAATGGAAATGCTCGTGGGATTTTATCTATACTTCACTGTTTTAACCTGTTAATGCCGATTACTGTAAGGGGACTCAACAAAAATATAGAATTTCCTTGAGAATTGTTAAAACTGAAAACCGCCCAGAAATTTATTTCTGGGGATTCAATTCAAAACTCAAAACCCAAAACCCCAAACTATTTAAAATTTACTGCCATGTCTATTATTGAAATTGCCCAAAAAACCCGCGTATCTGCTAGAAAATTGGCAGTTTTGTCCGCAGATGCCAAAAATCAAGCTATTGAGGCTATTGCGAAAGCTTTAGAAGCTGCTGCGCCGGATATTTTGGCAGCGAATTCGGCTGACTGCAAGGCGGCAAGCGCGGATGGAATTGCGAAACCGCTGTACGATCGCCTAAAGTTGGATGACAGCAAGTTGAAAAGTGCGATCGCAGGCGTGCGCGACGTTGCGAAACTCCCTGAGCCGATCGGTGTCGTGCAAATTCACCGTGAATTGGATACAGGATTAATTCTGAAGCGCGTCACCTGTCCTTTGGGCGTTTTAGGCATTATTTTTGAAGCGCGCCCAGAAGCTTTAATTCAGATAGTATCCTTGGCAATCAAATCGGGAAATGGCGTCATTCTTAAAGGCGGCAAAGAAGCTGTTGGTTCCTGCGAAATCTTGACCAAAGTGATCCATCAAGCATTAGCAGAAACAGCGGTTAATCCAGAAGTCGTGCAGTTGCTAACCACGCGGGAAGAAACAATCGAACTGCTGAAAATGGATGAATATGTAGATTTGATTATTCCCAGAGGTTCTAATTCCTTCGTGCGGTTCGTGCAGGAAAATACCAGAATTCCCGTGTTGGGACACGCCGACGGCATTTGTCATTTGTACGCAGACAAAGCGGCGGATATTCAGAAAGCAGTAGAGATTTCGGTCGATGCAAAAACTCAGTATCCAGCCGCCTGCAATGCCATTGAAACTTTGTTAGTTCATAGTGCGATCGCCCCCAAATTCCTGCCCGCTGTCGCCGCAGCTTTGCAGCATAAAAAAGTCGAATTGCGGGGAGACGAAAAAACTCGCGCCATCCTCGAAAATATTGCCGAAGCAAATGAAGCGGATTGGTCTACAGAATACAGCGATTTAATTTTGTCAATCAAAATAGTAGATTCTGTGGAAGAGGCAATTAACCATATCAATACATATGGTTCCAGACATACAGATGTCATTGTTACCGAAGACAGCGAAGCAGCCGAAACATTTTTAAATGGAGTCGATGCGGCCGGAGTTTATCACAATTGTTCGACTCGATTTGCCGACGGTTTCCGCTACGGTTTCGGTGCAGAAGTGGGGATTAGCACGCAGCAAATGCCGCCTCGCGGGCCTGTTGGTTTAGAGGGCTTGATTACCTATAAGTATCGAGTTGTTGGAGATGGTCATGTTGCCGCGAGTTATGTAGGGAAAGATGCTAAGGAATTTACACATCGAGATTTGTAAATCCTCCATAGCCGATCAAACCCGACAATAAAAAAGCCTGTAGGGGCGGGTTTTACCAACAATATTTGATGTTCACGAACAATTTATATAAACCCGCCCCACACAGCAGATAATCCAGATTAACCTGATGTTCGATCGAATGCCAAAAATGTAGATTTGGATGTGTCGTTGGGTGGGGGCGGGTTTATTATATTTTTGGTTTCTAACATTGATGGTTGGTAAAACCCGCCCCTACGATATCCTGTAGATATTGAATCTTAAGTAAAGTGTCCATTCTCCTTCATCCATCCCAAAAAAAAGCGATCGCCCTTCCTTCCCTCGCATTCAAACAAACTTAGCTACAATGAGCTATACTGTGCTCGGCGACTCCCCAACTCGAACAATTTGCCGTGGTTTATGTCTAACTCCTCCCTCCTCACCCCTGGTTCGACTCTCGAAAAACGCTACCGCATCCTCCGCGAATTGGGCCGAGGTGGCTTCGGGCGCACTTACCTCGCCGAAGATATCAACCGCTACAACGAACATTGCGTGCTCAAAGAGTTTTCTCCGGTGGTTCACAGCCCGAAAGCTGCCGAATTGTTCGATCGCGAAGCGAGTATGCTTTACCACCTCCAACACCCGCAAATCCCCCGTTTTCGAGAGCTCCTGCGAACGGATTTGGGCGGGAATCCATCTTTATTTTTAGTCCAAGATTATATCAAAGGTCAAACCTACGAAGAAATATTGATATCGCGTCAGCAAGAAGGTAAAAATTTTAGCGAAGCCGAAGTTACTCAACTGCTATTTCAGCTTTTACCCGTTTTAGAATACATCCACTCTAAAAATTTAATTCACCGCGATATTTCCCCGGATAATATTATTCAGCATGATGCTGACAAACTACCATTTTTAATTGATTTCGGTTCCGTCAAACAAATTGCAGCTAATGCCGTACTTCAGTTTAACGGACAATCGGATACGGCGATCGGCAAACAGGGTTATTCGCCAGCCGAACAAATGCGGCTGGGTAAAGTTTCTGCCGCTAGCGATTTGTACGCTTTAGCCGTCACGGCTTTAGTCTTGCTAAGTGGGAAAAAGCCTCAAAAATTGTACGATATTAACGGCAAAACTTGGAATTGGCGATCGCACGTCAGTGTCAGCTCAAATTTAGCCACGGTATTGGATCGGATGTTAGCAGAACAACCGGGCGATCGCTACCAATCTGCAAAAGCAGTCCGCGAAGCACTCAAAGATCCAAAACTATCTCACATTGGCAGTATAATTTCCCAAATGGTGACAATGAACTTTGTTGGCCGCCCGTTCAAAAATAGCACTCAAACTGCTACCAGCAATCATACTCCTGTTCACCAAACTCCTCAAATTGTTAATAACAACAGCACATTCAAGTTAATTCCTTGGAAAACCCTAGGGAGTTTAACTGTCGTTTTGGTGCCAGGACTTTTAGCTTTTAGTGTAGTCAAATCGGGTTTCACGTTGCCAAAGTTGCCGGATTTACCTAAATTTTCTTCGCGCCAACCGCCTCCCGATACATCCTTAGAGGAAGCAGAGATAATTCGTCAAGAAAAGATTGGGAAACGACGCAAAAATCTCAACATTGAGCAAGATATATTCTATCAAAAAGTTGATGAATTATATTACAATAAATATCCAGAATTACAAGGGCGCAGCTTGACAGAAAAGCCAGAAGATGCTGAAATTAGGCGGAAATGGTATGAAGTTGCTGAGGATTTATTGGACAAGTTGGAGAAAGGAGGAGAGTTGTGAAATTTAAGATAGAATAAAGAGTGATTGAACCGCAGAGGGCGCAGAGGGCGCAGAGGGAAGAGGAAGAGGGGGCAAGGAAAGAGAGGGAAGAGACAGATAACTTTATCTGGTTTAATACAAGTTGGTATAGGCAACGCACTTTTAGTTTATTGCAAAATGGATTCTATTCAACTTACAGGAATTCGCTGCTACGGATATACGGGCTATCTGCCGGAAGAGCAAGTTTTGGGCCAGTGGTTTGAAGTGGATGTTACTCTCTGGCTGGATTTATCGCAAGCTGGAAAAAGTGATGATATTCAACATACTCTTGATTACCGCAGCGCAATTACTCTGATTCAAAACCTAGTCAAAGACTCGAAGTTTTTATTAATCGAACGCCTAGCAGATACTATTGCTCAAGCGCTTTTACAACTACCGTTAGTCGAGAAAGTTAAACTACAACTCTCGAAACCTGCTGCCCCCATCCCTGATTTCGGTGGCAGAATTACTCTAGAAATTACTAGAAGTCATTAGTCATTAGTTCTTAGTCCTTAGTCCTTAGTCCTTAGTCATCAGTCTTTAATCTGCCTTAGTTTGTCGCTAATGACTGATGACTGATGACTGATGACTATTGATTAATTACCACTTCAGCAAGTTAAATTCTTCCATGTCTACGGTATTGCGGTTGCGATAAATCGCCAAAACAATTGCCAAACCTACGGCAGCCTCAGCAGCGGCTACGGTAACTACAAACACCGTAAATACTTGACCTTTAATTTGTACGGGGTCGAGATAATTGGAGAAACCCATCAAATTGAGATTGACAGCATTCAGCATCAACTCGATCGACATCAACACGCGCACTGCATTTCTGCTGGTAATCAAACCGTAAATACCAATACAGAAAAGTGCGGCGCCTAATAACAGGAAATACTGGAGTTGCAGTTGCATAAATTTTTTGAGTCTTTCTCAATCAACATTACTACAAGACAGAGAGATAGGTGCTGTGAACACCCTACTGTAGCGTGTCTAAATCATTCATACAGTAGGGTTAGTGCTCCGTACCTACCTCCGATCTGGGCAACCACGGGGCAATAGCCCCTACCTTAATTGTACGAATCATTTAGACTCACTACTTTTACTTAGATTCTGGCGAAGACACATCTCCGGCAGAAACTAATTCGCGAGGTCTTTCCGGCAAACTCAAAGCGGGTGTTTCCGATAGCTTCTTTGACAGTTCATCCGGGAAAAAATCGCGGCGTGCTAGGACAATTGCTCCTACCATTGCCATCAACAAAAACACTGATGCTAACTCGAAAGGCAGCAAAAAGTCGGTGAAGAAATGTTTGGCGATTGTAACGATCGAACTTTCGGCTGGTGCTCCTGTCGTCGCCACAATAGCCCAAGGAGTAGACACCACCATCGTACCCAATAGTGCAAACAAGCCTACGCAAACTACTGCTGTTGCTACTTGACGCACCCAAGCGTTGGGAATTATGCGGAAATCTTCGCGCTTGTTCACCAACATAATCGCAAACAAAATCAAGACGTTAACAGCGCCAACATAAATCAACACCTGCGCTGCTGCTACAAAGTCGGCATTCAGCAACAGGTACAAGCCGGCAATGCTGGTAAATACGCCGCACAGCAAAAAGGCTGAGTAAACGATGTTGGAGAACAGCACTACTCCTAGTGCTCCTGCAATCATCATTACGGACAGTATGCCAAACGAAACAATTTGAACCCCTTCAGCTAGATTCACAATTTTTTATCCTTTGTTAGTTGCTAATTGGTAATTGGGCATTGGGTATTGGGCATTGGGCATTTGTTATTGGTTATTGGTTATTGGTTATTGGTTATTGGTTATTGGTTATTGGTTATTGGTTATTGGTTGTTGGTTATTGGTTGTTGGTTGTTGGTTATTTGAAAAACTACTAACAAGTAACCACTAACCACTAACCACTAACTACTAACTACTAACTATGCCCCATGCCCCATGCCCCATGCCCCATGCCCCATGCCCCATGCCCCATGCCCCATGCCCCATGCCCCATGCCCAATTTTTACTTTTTTCCTAGCAACCAATAAGTCATCATATCCCCCTTACCTTTTACCGGAATCACGCCTCGCATCTCAAACAAATACTTATCTTTCAAAAGCTCATAAGTAACATCAGTAACTTGAATGCTGCCTGCAAAACCCGTAGCTTCCATCCTCGCCGCTACATTCACCGTATCTCCCCACAAATCATAAGTAAACTTGCTCACACCAATTACTCCCGCAACCACCGGCCCGGAATTGATGCCGACGCGAATTGCCAGTTTTTCCCCTGTTTCGGCGCACAATTTTGCTATTTTTGCCTGCATTCCCAGGGCCATTTGGGCGATCGCCTCGGCGTGATCCTGTCTCGGCGTAGGCAACCCCCCGACTACCATGTAAGCATCGCCAATAGTCTTAATTTTCTCCACACCGTACTTTTCAGCTAACTGGTCGAAGTGCGAAAAAATTACGTTCAAGCGCTTTACCAACTCGGTGGGAGACATTCTAGCAGACAACTCAGTAAAGCCAACAATATCAGCAAATAAAACACTTACTTGGGCAAAACTGTCGGCGATCGTGCTTTGCTCTGCCTTCAAGCGTTCTGCGATTGGTTTGGGTAAAATATTTAACAGCAACTTCTCGCTTTGTTCTTGTTGAACTTTGAGCGCTTCTTGCGCTAATTTGCGCTCTGTAATGTCAGAAACAGTACCCTCATAGTAGAGCAGCTCACCTTTTGAATCTCGAACAGCCCGAACATTTTCTGACACCCAAATCCGACGCCCGTCTTTGCGACATACCATAGATTCAAACCCCGAAACGGCATTTTCAGTATCCATAGCAGCCACAAATTCGAGGCGGCGTTCCGGGTCAACGTACAGTTGCTGAGCAATATTTTTAATCTCCGACATCAGTTCTTCTGGCGAGTCGTAACCGTACAATTTTGCCAAAGCTGGATTAGCGCTGAGATAGCCTCCTGAAGGCGTGCTTTGAAAAATGCCTTCCATAGCATTTTGTACAATGCTGTGATATTTTTCTTGGGCAATACGCAGCAATTCTTCTGCTTGTTTGCGTTGAATTAAAGAACCTAATTGAGTGCCGACGGCATTAAAAACGTCTATAAATCGTGCGTCTTTCCCACCAGACGAAATTTTAAAGAAAACTAGCACTGCCAATACTTCATCGCCTACCAAAATCGGCACGCCAAAACCCGCTTTGAATCCGAGTTCTAGTGCTATCTGACTTCGTAAAAAATTCGGGTAGCCCTGGGAAATATCTTCTACCCATTCCGGTTGCTTGGATGCCCAAACTCGTCCCGGCAGCCCTATATTCATGCCAAATGTCAGTTGTTCGCTTTGCCTGCGGAACACCTCCATCCTCGCGTTGCTGGCATACCAGCCCCGGGCAGATTGCAGCACAGTTCCTTCTGCATCGGGAATCCAAGCTTCTCCTACATCCCATCCGATTGTTTCGCCCACTTGGTGCAGAATTACTTCTAAAGCTGAGTGAAAGTCTACAGCTTCGCCGATCGCCCGCGTAGTTTCCAGCAAAAACCGGATTGATTCTTGGGCCCGCTGGCGTTCTGCGATTTCTTCCTGCAATCTAGAATTGCGATCGTGCAGTTCCCTAGCTTGCAGTTCCAGTTTGGATTGCAGCGAACGAAGGGAAAGTTGGTTTTGAACCCGGGCTAAGACTTCTTCTACTTGAAATGGTTTAGTAATATAATCCACTCCTCCTACTTGAAAAGCTTTAACTTTTTCCAGCACATCATCTAGCGCACTAATAAAAATTACCGGAATATCTTTAGTTTTTTCGCTTAACTTTAACTGCTCACAAACTTCATAACCGTTCATTTGCGGCATATTAATATCTAGTAAAATTAGATGGGGAGGAGATATTTTTGCCGCTTGCAGAGCCAAGTTTCCGTTAATAGCCTTCCTGACATGATACCCGTGAGATGTCAGCATAGTCGATAGAAGTCGCAAGTTATCCGGCATATCGTCAACAATCAGAATGTCTTTAGGATGCGCTGGTAATGGATGGTCGTTCATCATAATATAATTGAGTTAAGTCGATAATGATATCTATCCGAAAATTATCGACTAAATCTGTTAAAGCGTTAGCGAGATTTGCCTCAGTTTCGGGAATTTCCTGGATCAGTTCGAGGATGCGGTTGTCGTCCACACAAAGTGCTGATCGGTGCAACTCGACCACCCAGTCTGTGGGCATTACACTCAAATCCTCGGTGGTCAAACTTTTAAGCAGCGTGGGTGCTGCCAAAGAAGTAGATAAGTTTTCTTTCTCATAAATATAACGCAGGTTGAGGTGATGCGCTATCTTTTCAAAGAGTACCTCTTCCCGAAACGGTTTACATATCAAATCGTTACAACCCGCAGACCAAATTATTTGCCGCTGCTCGTCAAAAGCACTGGCGGTCAAGGCAATAATTATTGTTTCTTTACCTTCTAGAGTTTTCTTAATCTGTCTTGTCGCTTCATACCCATCCATCACGGGCATCACCATATCCATTAATATCAAGTGCGGCTTCCAAGTTGAATGCAAAGCAATTGCTTCTTGACCGTTAGTTGCTTCCCGGACTTCAAATCCCAGGGGTATCAGGAGCTTAAGCAGCAGTTGGCGATTTTCCGCTACATCTTCAACTATTAATATCCGATAAGTGTCTTGTCCGGCTTCTAAAGCAATAACTTGTTTAATCGGGGATTTTTCTTGTTCATCACTTTGTGTTACTAAGTCAACCCAGATATTAAAGCTGAAAAGAGTGCCTTGACCGAGTTGACTTTCAACATCAATATCTCCTCCCATAATCCGAACAAACTGTTGGCTGATCGGCAATCCGAGACCAGTCCCCTGCATGGATTTCCGACCTGTTTCGGTTTGCACGAATGGCTTGAATAATGTGGAAATTTCCGAGGGAGAAATGCCGGGTCCGGTGTCGGCAATTTCAAAATACAATTGGAATTTGTTTTCTTCTGTGGCGTCTTTTTCAGCTTGGCTGCTGACGCGCAAAGTAACAGTTCCGTGTTGAGTAAATTTAATCGCGTTGCCGAGCAGGTTAATTAAAACTTGCCGCAATTTAGCTTCGTCTGTTTGAATGTACTGCGGCAAATCGTCGGTATTTTCCAAGATTAAGTGCAAACCTTTTGAGTGGGCTTTTAGTTGCAGCATTTCTTTGAGACTGTTGAGAAGGTTGTAGAGATTGAAGCGGCTGGGATTGATGGTAATTTGACCGGCTTCTATTTTGGACATTGACAAAACATCATTGATGAGTTCTAGCAAATGTTCGCCGCTGCGGTTGATAATTTTTATGTATTCTTTTTGTTCTTCCGTGATAGAAATGTTGCGGGCCATGACTTGGGAAAAACCGAGAATGGCGTTGAGAGGTGTGCGGAGTTCGTGGCTCATGGAAGCTAGAAATTGGCTTTTGGCGCGGTTGGCAACTTCGGCGTTTTCTTTGGATTTAATCAGTTCCATGGACTGCCTTTGAGTGCGGGCGAGCAATTCGGCTTGCTGTAATGCTACTCCTAGCTGAGTACCGACATCAACTGCAACGTTGATTTCTGCTTCAGTCCACTGGCGGGGACCAGAATTTTGATAGGATGCTAGTAATCCCCAGAGCTTTTTGCCGGAAAAAATTGGTACAATAATGTAGGATTTAGCTTGGAATTTTTCTAGTAAGTGGATGTAACAAATATCGAATCCTTGCTTGTAAATGTCTGGGACACAAAGGTAAGTTGTACCTCGGCTGTAGGCTCCGCCTTGGGTTTCTTGCAAATAGGTATCGCGTACTTCTTGTGAGGGGCTATCTAATTCTTTGACGACGCAACGGTCGCTGTCTAAAGCGCCTTCAGTAAGGTGAGAATCGAGTTCCTGTGCTTGGATGAAAGAAACCCACTTGTGGTCACGGGATTCGGCTACAAATTCGCCGCTCCAGTCAGGATAGAAACGGTAAATTGCGACTCGATCGCACTTCATGGTTTGGCGCAATTCTCGGGTTGTGGCGTGAAAAATTTCTCGGATATCTAAAGTCTGCCGCATTCTTTCAATGATGCGGGCGATCGCTCTTTGTCGTAAAGCACTTTCTTGCAGTTCGGTTTCTGCTTGCTTGCGTTCGGTAATATCTACAGCCATTAAAGCAATGCCGATCGCTGTACCGTTATCGTCAATTAGCTGAGTATTGTACCACTCGCAGATGATAATTCTGCCGTCTTTAGTCAGATTTTCGGTAGTGCCGCTGGATTTGGCGTTCAAGTCGTGATTGAAAATCTCAGATATTTGCTGGCGGTAGCTTTCAGGTACGAGCAAATCGGAGGCGACTCGACCAATCGCTTCTTGCTCGCTGTAGCCAAAAATAGCAACGGCTGCGGGATTCCAAGTGATAATTTCTAAATTCAGGTTTAACTCGATAACTGCGATCGGCGTTTGCTGCAATAAAAATGAGATTCTTTGCTGCGATGCTAGCAGTTTTTCTTCGGCTAATTTGCGGTCTGTGATGTCATTAGCAGTGCCGAGAATTTGTTTGGGTTTACCCTCGGCTGTTCTGAGAAATACTGTATCCCAACTGTGCATCCACCGCCATTCACCGTTTTTGTGTTTCATTCGGTATTGACATTCAATGACCTCACCGTCTTGGGCTTGATCCACTTTTTTGACGCTTTCCAAAAACTCTGGCAAATCATCGGGGTTGAGCAGCATTGGCATCATTGCTGTACCCATATCTTGTATTTCTTGGGCGGTATATCCGAGCATCGTAGAAATTTGTCGGTTGCTGTAGACATTCCGCTGTTCAATTACATCGTAAACATACAATAGGTTGGGATTGGAATCGGCGATCGCTTGAATGAAGTGCTGGCTCTCTCTGAGTGCGGATTCTGTTTGTTTGCGAACGCTAATATCTCTGGCTACGATAATCACTGAATCTGGAGTAAGCGGAGAAACTTTAGCGTCGAGGCAAACTTCGCGCTCTCCGACTTTAAAGCTATATTCAACATTGATGGTTTGCTTCGTTTTTAGAGCTTCGTGGATAGCCTTTAATACTAAATCTGCTATAGGTTTCGGCAAGACTTCGTGGGCGGTTTTGTTAATCATTTCGCTTGGAGGTTTCACCAAATTTGTTGATGCTGTCGGGGCGATTTTGATGCAGCGCCCTTCTGCATTTCTCACTAAAACTGTGTCAGTCATGGCGGCAAAAATCGCCCGCAATTCTGTTTCCGATTCTTGCAGAGCTTGCTCGGCGCGGACGCGGGTGCGAATTTCTGCTTGCAGCACTTTATTTTGCCGATCGAGCTGCTGAATTCGGTTTTTTTCTCGTTCGATCAGTTTAGTTTGAGCGATAGCGAGCCCTACTTGAGCCGCCACAGCTTCTAATAAGTCGATTTCCTCCGAAGTCCATTCCCGGTAACGATCGCACTGGTGCAAACAGATAGCACCGTTTGCCCTGCCTTGGTAAGAAGTGCGAATTGCCAGCATCGATTTTAACCCAACCTTCTGGCAAATCGGTTGAACAGCTTCCAACAGAGGGTCTGAATAAACATTGTTGGAGGCGATCGCCATATCTTGTATCATCATTTGTATGACGTGAGGATTGCCCCAAATTGGAACAGGTACGTTCCGAATAGATTCGCACTCCGGTTGTAGATACTCGGCCACCAGAGGAATATCGACTTGGGGAGTAGTAACGTAAGTATGAATCAAACAGCGATTGACGCAGAATGCCAGACCGATTTGAGTTGCAGCTATTTCAAATATTTGTTCGGGCTGCAAGCTGGAGCGAATTTCTTGAGTTATTTTTGCAATCAGCAATTCTCGCTGAACTTGCCGTTCTAAAGCCGCTTTAGCTCCAGCCATTTCTATTTCTGCCTGCTTGCGCTCGGTGATATCAAAAAGTACGCCATACCAAACAATATCGCCATTATCGCGCATTTCTGGCCGAGAATTAGATTGCAGCCATTTGAGTTTACCCGACGGTGTAACAATCCGCCATTCACAGGCAAAAGGTTCTAAACTTTGGGCGCTAGTAGCAATTTGTTTTACCAGATATTCGTGGTCATCTGGATGGTTTTGCTCGAAGCACAAGTCAGAATTTTTTAATATTTCCTCACTCTCTAATTCGTAAATCTCCCGACAAGCATAACTTATATATTCAAATTTAAAACTTCCATCAGGCTGCTTAATAAATTGATAAATAACTCCCGGTATATTGACCGCCAATTTCTGCAACCGCGCTTTGCTTTCCCGGAGTGATTGTTCTGTTCGCTTGCGAAATTCTACCTCTTGTTGCAGTTGGGCATTCTGCTGTTTTAATTGTTTTGATAGCTGTTGTATAGTCAATTGACTTTCGATCCGCACTAAAACTTCTTCCAATTGAAAAGGCTTAGTAATGTAGTCAACACCCCCAACTTCAAAAGCTTTGACTTTATGAAAAGTTTCATCAAAACTGCTCAAGAAAATAACCGGAATTTCCATCATTTTCTCGTTGGATTTCAGTCTAGCACAGACTTCATATCCGTTCATTTTGGGCATGGCAATATCGAGCAAAATCAAGTCAGGGAGAACGGTTAAATTAGCATTAACCGCCATTTCTCCCGAAATCGCCCGCTGAACTTTATACCCTTCTTTCGTCAATATGTTGGATATAAACCGCAGGTTTTGGGGCTGATCGTCAATAATTAAAATGTGAATATTTTCTTTGTCAACTATCATTTTTTGTCGGATCATTGTGAATGTTTTAGTGCTAGCAGCAGATCGATCATTTAATAAATTTAGCGATTCCTGGCGAGCATAATTATTTATTAAATGTTTTCAAAATCAGCAAAAAGAGGATTAATTTTAAATACAGCGTATTCCCGGTTTATGAAGTACATCCCAGAAACCGGGTTTCTTTACAGTTCTCGCATCATTACTGATTCTGTCCAACAAACCCGGTTTCTCCGTACTACATCTAAATGAAATATGCGGTATTAGCCCATCAACTAACGCACCTTCTATTTTTTCAACTTATTGGTTACTTGTCTTAAGTTGCCCACCCCAAATAACCGTATTTAACCACTTTTTAGTGCCCCAACAAATCCCCTTATTTGATGTCCCAATTAAGTTGGCAGAAAAACAATCTTCGCTTACGCACTCCCGACCAAAGCAACCGGGTTTTTTAACTTTGTTCAAGGGCTGTAACCAAGTATTTTTGTACAACCCGGTTGATGCGTCCAGGACTATTTTTTGCTTGACTTTTGCATTAAAAGTCCCAGGAGGATAACGCAAGTTTCTGGACATTTTGCTGCCACATTCAAAGGGTTTTAGCCGAGATACACACCTGGACGTACCGCGAGGCGAAGAAACTGTTTTTTTTACTCTTTTCGCTGCAACAAAGTATGGCTGTGAAAAACCTCGGTTTCGACGCACCCGCCCCTCAGTCTTAAGATATTTATAGGTGACTAAGAGTATAGATCGCTCGCCCCGCACCCAAAGCCTACCATATATAGCGGTTCTCAAGCGTGGTGAGGGGGGCCAGTCCTATGCCTATGCCCTATGCCCTATGCCCTATGCCCTATGCCCTATGCCCTACGCCCTATGCCCTATGCCCGCGTGAGCACCTCATGTTACTGATAAAGGCTATAAACTATTTTCTCGGTCTTTTCTATGCCAGCAATTCCTTAAGTTTAGCAATATTTTCATTGCTCAAGTAAATTTTAATTTCTAGTTCTTGCTCAGATTCCCACAGCAGCAGCAGATTATCTGCCCCCAAGGCGATTTCGGGATTGTTTAATTCAAGTGTTTGATATTTAACTTCGGGAATTCCTACGCGAATTACCAGTTCCGATTCCAACTGAGGATAGATGTACAATTGCTGTTGCAAGTTGTCAAGTTCTAATTTGTCAACAGTGTTGTTACGTTGGACAGGAGAATCGGGTATGTACCAATAGAGAGTTTCCTCCCGAATTTCGGGATTGACTATCACAAATGTTTCATCAAAACGCTGGGGGTGCCAGTGAATTTCGCTCAGACCGCCGATTTGCGGAATCAGTCGCTCTACCCAGCTAATTTCTTTCCCGTTGAGGTTTCCCCACCACTGACTAATATTATCGAGATTGTCAGCATTTTCGGGGTCGGTGCTGCCGGACTGCCAGACTGTTTTTAGTTGTTGCATATACAAGTTCTCCAGGGAATTTAAATTTGAGATTGCAGGCGTTCAATTGGAGATTCATTCGTTATACAATAATTTTAATGGACTTACCAATTATTTACCACGAAGATTACGTTGCACCTCTGCCACCGGATCACCGCTTCCCGATGGCAAAGTTTCGGATGCTTTACGAGATGCTGCTCGCGGACGGGGTAGCAGATAAATCGCAATTTCACGCTCCCGAACTTCCCCCTCAAGAATGGATTGAATTAGTCCACGACCACTCCTATGTTCAAGCTTACTGCAACGGGACGCTCGATAGCAAAGCGACTCGGCGAATTGGTCTGCCTTGGAGTCGGGCCCTTGCTAATCGCACTTGCACTGCGGTTGCAGGAACTGTACTAACTGCAAAGCTCGCTTTAGACTACGGTTTGGCTTGCAATACTGCGGGCGGAACTCATCACGCCTTCCCAGCTTTTGGGTCGGGTTTTTGTATTTTTAATGATTTGGCGATCGCCTCTCGCGTCTTGCAAAAAAATGGTTTAGTTCGCAAAGTTTTAATTGTCGATTTAGATGTCCACCAAGGAGACGGAACCGCCGTAATTTTCCAAGATGACAGTAGCGTTTTTACTTTCTCCATGCACTGCGAAGTCAATTTTCCCGGCACTAAACAAAAGGGCGATTTAGATGTACCTTTGCCTGTCGGTATGGAGGACGACGAGTATTTACAAACCTTGGATAAATTCTTACCAGATTTGCTTTCAAAAGTCAAGCCCGATTTAGTTTTGTACGATGCTGGAGTAGACCCTCATCACGGTGACAAACTGGGAAAATTAGCTTTAACTGATACGGGCTTATTTCGCCGGGAAATGCAAGTTTTGATGGCGTGTTTGGCTGGCGGCTATCCCGTTGCCTGCGTGATTGGCGGGGGCTATTCCGATGACGCTAAGGGGTTAGTTTACCGACATTCGCTGCTGCACCGAGCCGCCAGTCAAGCCTACAGGCAGTATCGACTGTGATCCACAGCGGCGATACTTCGGAAATATGGCGGAAAAAACAGTCTCCCTCACCGAAATAAAGAAAAATACTATTAGCGATCGCTCCAGCTTGCCAGATCGGTACAACTTGAGCTAAAAAGTTGTTAAACAAACAACGGTACTTATGTCGAAAGCCAGCGACTCCAATCACCCCTATCCACTGCTGGTTGTCATTGTTAACTACCGAACCTCTAGTTTGACAATTGACTGCTTGCGCTCTCTAGTTAGCGAAGTTCAATCGCTGCCCGGTATGCGAGTTGTAGTTGCCGACAATGCTTCAGGCGATCGCTCCGTCGAAGAAATTAGTAGTGCGATCGCCTCAGAAGGCTGGAATGAATGGGCATCCTTCGTTCCCCTAGACCGCAACGGCGGATTTGCCTTCGGCAACAACGCCCTGATCCGTCCCGCCCTCCAATCCACCAATCCCCCCCCTTACTTCCTGCTGCTCAACCCAGACACCATAGTTCGCCCCGGTGCCCTCAAAGCCCTCGTCGATTTCATGGACACTCATCCCGAAGCCGGCATCGCCGGCAGCCGGTTGGAAGACCCCGACGGCACGCCCCAGGAGTCAGCTTTTCGGTTTCACAACATCTTGACCGAACTCGATTTTGGTTGGCGGACAGGCTTTATATCCAAGTTATTAGCCAACTGGGCCGCAGCGCCTCCCATTTCCCAAGAAACCTGTCAAACTGATTGGGTAGCTGGAGCCAGCATGATCGTCCGTCGCGAAGTATTTGAAAAGATTGGCTTGATGGATGAAGCTTATTTCATGTACTGCGAAGAAATGGACTTTTGTCTGCAAGCGAACAAAGCTGGCTGGAGTTGCTGGTACGTACCCGAAAGTCGCGTGGTGCACTTAGTCGGCCAAAGCTCAGGCGTCACTGACACCAAAAAGCCCGCCAAGCGGCTGCCGACTTATTGGTTTGATTCCCGGCGTAGGTACTTTATCAAAAACTACGGCTTGGTTTACACAGCATTAACTGATGTATCTTGGGCTTCGGGTTTTGCAGCCTGGAGGGTGCGTCGCGTACTTCAAGGCAAACCAGATGGCGATCCACCACAATTGCTGAGGGATTTTGTATTAAATAGTGTATTTTTTAAGGGGGGTAAGATTGAAAAATCCAAAAACTTTTAAAGGGAGTTGGTAAATCGGTCAAAGCCAACTAAACCAGGTTAACCTAGGCAAAGCAAAATATTTGCAGAGGCAGACCAGGAATTAGTATTCTTGAGCGATAAAACCGGGTTGCTTTTTTCTCAAAAACCTGATTAACCAATTAATATCGTCGGCATCTAGCAATAGAGTAAACAAGAAATAGTGTGAATTAGAGCTTATGGTAATTGAGCAAAACTTAATCACGAGTGAAAATCAAGTAGAAGAAGCCCGGCTGGGATTGTGGCAGCAAATTAAAGAAGACTGGATTGCTCATGGTCGAGATTGGACAAAACCGGGATTTCGCGCCGTAGCAGTGCAGCGTTTTGGCGTCTGGAGAATGCAGGTAGAACCGAAATTACTGCGGGCTCCTTTGAGCATTCTTTATCGATCGCTCTACCGAAAAGTCCGCAATAGTTACGGGATAGACTTGCCTTACACTGTGAAGCTCGGTCGTCGCGTGGTGATTGAACATCAAAACGCTATTATTATTCACGGATATTGTACGATCGGCGACGACTGCATTATCCGCCAAGGCGTAACTTTGGGAAACCGCTATTTGGACAAACCGCTAGAATCTCCTCAATTGGGCGATCGGGTTAACGTCGGCGCTGGCGCAAAAATCCTCGGAAAAGTAAACTTGGGAGACGACGTAAATATCGGTGCCAATGCTGTAGTTTTATCAGATGTTCCCGCAGGTCAAACTGCCGTTGGTATCCCAGCCAAAATTATCAAATCCCGCCCTCCGGAAAACAATACTTAAATCATTGTCTTCCTTCTGCCTTTTCCTTCTCCTATAACTCTGCGGAGATTCCATCAATCTACCTACTCAAGTTAAAGATGGCTGTTAAGGCAAACTCCACACATAGGCACAATTGTCAACATCATCAAAATATTCCACAAATAATGGTTGAGTCAATCACTAAGCCAATCGTTTCTGCTACAGAAGCAGACTGGAGCCGCGAAAAACCCAGCAACTGGTGGGAACCCAGTCGCCAACTGCTCAAATCTATCCGCAACTATCAAAAGTGGCAGAAGCAGGGTGGAATTGCAGGATATATTTTATGCCGTTGGAACGTTATTCAGTATCGATTTTGGAGCGTGGTAACTGCAACAGACATCCCTTTAAACTGCCAAATACAAGGAGGACTGGTGCTGCCTCATCCTAATGGCATTGTCATTCATCCCAGTGCTTCCATTGGCCCTAACTGTCTGATTCTTCAACAGGTGACAATTGTTGGTGATGTCAAAATCGGCGGTCACGTCGATATCGGTGCAGGAGCGAAAATTATTCGCTCCGTAACGATCGGCGATCATGCTTTGATTGGTGCCAATGCTGTGGTGATTTGTGACGTGCCACCAGGTGCAACCGCTGTGGGAATACCGGCAAAAATAATCGAAAAAAAAACCCAGGGAGTCTGAAAAATAATTTCTATAAGTCGCAGAAAAATTAGGAAATTAGCTCGACTTTTATTAAAATATAAAAGGAACTGCTCAGTAGTCGAATTTTAGAGGTAAGAGTTGAAACAAGTGGGATTAGTGGCGATCGGACGAAATGAAGGGCAGCGCCTCCGCCAATGCCTAGTGTCTGCCACAGACAAAGTTGCCCGCGTCGTCTATGTCGATTCCGGCTCAACAGACGGTAGCCTAGATTTAGCCCGATCGATCGGAGCCGATACAGTAGAACTAGACTTATCTATACCGTTTACCGCAGCACGCGCCAGAAATGAAGGCTTTGCCCGCTTGCTGCAATTAGTTCCAGACATCGAATTTGTCCAATTTGTAGACGGCGACTGCGAAATCGTTGACGGCTGGATCGATCGGGCCTACAGCGAACTCACAGCCAAACCCGAGGTAGCAGCAGTATGCGGGCGCAGGCGCGAACGATACCCCGAAGCCAGCATCTACAACCAATTGTGCGACATCGAGTGGGATACCCCCATCGGCGAAACCAAAGCCTGCGGTGGCGATTCCATGATGCGCGCGGCAGCATTTGAGCAAGTCGAAGGTTTCAATCCCACACTAATAGCCGGCGAAGAACCCGAACTGTGCTTGCGGTTGCGCCAAAAAGGTTGGAAAATCCTCCGCTTAGATGTAGAAATGACCCTGCACGACGCGCAAATGAGCAGTTTCTCTCAGTGGTGGAAGCGGGCTCAAAGAGCGGGTCACGCCTATGCCGAGGGTTCCTGGATGCACGGCAGCGAACCAGAGCGCCATTGGGTCAAAGAAACCCGAAGCACCTGGCTGTGGGGATTAGTCTTACCAGCCCTAGCCTTGGCAATGACATGGCCGACAAAAGGCTGGAGCTTGTTACTATTGAGTGGCTACCCCTTAGCAACCTATCGCACCTATAACTATTATATAAAGCATCGGGATCTCACAACTAAAGACGCAGCCATCTACGCTTTGTCATGCGTATTAGCCAAATTTCCCCAGCTACAAGGTCAAATCCAGTTTCACCAGCGCCGATTGTTGGGGCAGCAGAGCAAACTAATCGAATACAAAACAACCAACTCTATTAATTCAGCCAGCTAGAATTACAGGTAACGTGCCAGAAAATCCACCCCTGAGTAGCAAACAAATGAGTAATAAAAAATTAAAAGTTTTACTAATTGTAGAGCAGTGCAATCCTGACTGGGCATCTGTACCTTTGGTGGGCTACAATTTTTTTCAAAAAATTAACAACTTAGTTGATGCAACCCTCGTTACCCATATTAGAAATAAACCCGCTCTCGAAAAACACCCGGAATACGAAAATATTTTCTAGCTGGAAGAAGGAAATTTTAACAAACAGTATTATAAAATAGTAGCCAAGATTACGGCTAACGGGCGAGTAAATTGGCCTCTTTATAATGCCTTGATCTACCCAATTTATGCAGAGTTTAATCAGCAAGTCTACCAAAAATTTAAAGGGAAAATTCTCAACGGAGATTATGACATAGTTCATGCAATTACCCCGATGATGCCCCGATATCCGTTTAAGGTAGTCAGTGTGTGTCAGCAGACTCCTTTTATTCTAGTGCCTGTGAATGGGGGCATTCCATTTCCACCAGGCTTTCAAGAAACGGCCAGACAAGAATTTGCTCAATTTGGTAGTAATAAATATGTAGTGAAGTTTAATTACAGTAATTGAATACATAAGATTATTTTATAAATAACACAATCAAATTTTGTGATTTTAATATTTCTTTACGCGCTCGAATGTAGATTGAGTTACAGTTAGGCTATCATAAGTAACTATTACTGGAATCCGTGGTATCTGCCAATATTAGTTTAGTCATAGAATATGCTACCCTCACGACCAAATTGCCCTGATTGTGGTTCAAATCACATAGTTAAAAATGGTAGAATTCATAATAAAAAACCAAAATACAAATGTCAAAGTTGCGGTCGCCAATTTGTCGAAAATCCGACCAACAAAGTAATTACCTCACAAACAATCATATTTAATCGATCGACTTCTTTTGGATAAGATTTCGTTGGCTGGTATAGCTAGAAGCACGGGTGTTTCTCAAAAATGGTTACAGGATTACGTAAATAATAAATATGCCTCAATCGAACGAACAGTAAAGGTTAAACCTAAAAAAAAAGTCAGATTGAATGTTGAATGTGATGAACTTTGGTCATTTGTAGATTGCAAAAAAAATAAGCAATGGGTGTGGTTAGCAATGGATAGAGAGACCAGGGAGCATCTCACCTTTGCGGCCAAGCTAGAAATTGGAGTTTTGAGGCAGGAGGCAGGAGGCAGGAGGCAGAAGGAAAGAGGAAGAAGGAAGGAGCCACAAGAAGGAAGGAGCCAGAAGAAGTATTTTTACAAATATGAGATGCTCCCAGAGACCAGAGAAATTATTGGTGTTTATATTGGCGCTCGTAGCGAAGAAGGAGCAAAACAATTATGGAATTCTCTACCTCCTGTATATCGACAATGTGCTGTTTGCTATACAGATTTTTGGGCTGCATATGCTTGTATTTTTCCTTCGCTACGCCATCAGCCAGTTGGTAAAGATAGTGGAAAAACTAATCACATTGAAAGATTTAATAATACTTTGCGCCAACGTGTTTCTCGGATCGTAAGAAAGACTCTTTCATTTTCTAAAAAGTTAGAAAACCATATTGGTGCTATTGGGTATTTTATCCATCATTACAACTATGTTTTGAGCCAATAAATATCTAATCACTACATATTTATTACTACCGTATTTTTAAGTCTCCTGATTCGTTGAAATTATCCCAACTAATTCGGTCTAAAAATACGTACCCATTTCGACAACTGGCTGACAGTTTTGCCCCGAATTCAACGGATTTCCCGGCTTTCCCTCTGACAATGGGGCGGATATGTGGTTGCTTTAAACTTATCCAACTGTCGGGAATACTATGTTCTTTCTTTTCATACATTGACAACTGTTGACGGTAGACTTCTGCAACTACTAACAGCATTTTATAATGAGATTTACTCAGCAACTGTAGCTCACCCATTCGCTCTATATTCGTCAAATTTCTTTGGATGTATTGCAGTTGTTTTTTAATGGCTTTTATTCTTTCTTTTCGTTGTGGTTTGCGTTTTTTTGCTAGAGTTAGGTATTCTTTCCTGGCTCGGTTTCGATATGCGATCGGCTTTTTTTTTACGGGTGACTGAATTTGATTGTGTAGAGCATCTATGATTTTTTCTGTATGTTCTCTTGCTTGATTTAATAGTCCTAAATCCGTCGGATATTTAATGTCGGATGGCGCGCAGGTTGCGTCTAATATTAATTTTCCTTGATTCTTAGGCTCACTTAGGTCTGATGACTTTTTTCTACTTCCTCTCCTTGCACTTGGGTCTGGTTTTTGACCATTTTTTCATTGATTTTATTGACGAGGTTGACACCTATTCTTTGCCGAAAATAAACGAACATGGATGAGTCAAATGGTGCTTCATTACTATAACCACTCAGACCTAGGAAGTATTGTAGGTATGGGTTTTCTCTTATTTGTTCTACTGTTTCGGCGTCGCTAGTTCCTAATCTTTCTTTGATTATTAATGCCCCCAAGGCCATACGAAACGATTTGGCGGGCGCTCCCGTTGAACAGGTGAAATTTTTGGCATATTCTACTTCAAATTCTGA
Source organism: Microcoleus sp. T2B6 (assembly GCF_036700475.1). Lineage (NCBI taxonomy): Bacteria > Bacillati > Cyanobacteriota > Cyanophyceae > Oscillatoriales > Microcoleaceae > Microcoleus > Microcoleus sp. T2B6. The sequence goes on from NZ_JAUBOZ010000031.1 coordinate 50,729, forward strand.
CCACGGAATTATTTTTGCCATGATTACCCAACGATTATTCTCTGATAATTGTCCCTGTCCGTTAAGGTCAAAGTTGGACGGTGCTTTTGGGGTTGGGTCAAGTTTTCGGTACATCAACGAAAGTGATACTGTGCATGGCTTTTGACTAATTTTAGCTCATAGTCTTACACTTTATCCGCGCCGCTCGCGAGTCAAAGTCTTTTCAGGTAAGGGTTTTAGGCTTATTCAGCAAGCCCTATGTAATTAATTTTGCTTAACTACTTAGCAACGAACTGGGGCGGCCCTGCAGATTATCTGAATTCCACTTGCGGTATTTTAGTAGAACCCGCTTCCAGAGAAGGCTTTGTCAAGGGACTGACAGATGCGATGCTCAAGCTCGCCCAGTCACCAGAATTGCGGCAGAGTATGGGTTGTGCGGGACGGGAACGAGTCCGGCAGCATTTTGATTGGGAACACAAAGTCGATCGAATGCTTGAAATTTATCAACAAACGATCGACGATTCCCCCAAGCATTAGGTAGCCGACCATTAAAGCATAAAGCAGCAGCTTTCAGGTTGAAAGCTGCTGCTTGGGGGTGCTAAAAATGTATGTGGCGACCCAAAGACCCCGCTCTACATCCTAGCTAGCTAAAAACGGGTTAACCCGTTTGTTTGGTTAACCCGCGAGCTTGGAAACATGCAGATCAATTAGTTTTGCACTACCAGCTTAACGTTGGCATTTTGCAAACCGCGCTGCTTGACTGCTGCCAAGGTCTTGTTAACTGCGTACTTCTGGTTGATGGAGTTGATTAACTCAGTTTGATTGTGCTTTTTGGCGACACCCCAGAGGTCGGCAATCAGGTCAAAGGAACCATCGCTATTGCGAGACCAACCGAGGTCATATTCGCCTTCCAGAATCGCCACGATGTCGGAGCGAACGCGCTGACCGTTATAGCCACGAACATCAGCTTCTGACTTGACTGAAATGCCCAAGTCGCGCAGGGAAGCTTTCAGGATTTCGGCATCGGTGATTTTGGTACGCAGTGTGCTAAAGTGAGACATTGGATTTCCTCCTAATACAACTGAGAGAGAAACAACAACGGTCTGGATTTAACGGTGCCGCTGGGCGGCTCTTGAATCGAACTGCTAGCTGTTGCTAGCCTTTGCTCCTGTTTGGACCAGGAGAAAGCTTTTAGAATTCCATTCGCTGGTATTCAGCGACGGAAGACGCAGCGGGCCGTGCACGCTGTCTAGCCCAATCTCGCAGGGCGGTGACCTGTTCGGTCATTGTTTTAGACAGTGGCATTGTGGATTTAATGGCCGCGATGATGTCTAGCTGCGTAAACTCTCGATCTTGAGCGAAGGCTTCGTACATTGCGGCTACTAGCGCTTGCTCAATCTCTGCACCTGAAAAGCCCTCGGAAACATTGGAAAGTTGCTCTAAATCGAAGCGAGTAATTTCCCGACGGCGCTTTGACAGGTGAATCTTAAATATATCTTGGCGTTCTTCTTTGGTAGGCAGATCAACAAAGAAGAGTTCGTCGAATCGGCCTTTCCTCAAGAATTCTCCCGGCAACCGCTCGATTCGGTTGGCTGTTGCCATTACGAAGACTGGGGAAGTCTTTTCTTGCATCCAAGTGAGGAACGAACCGAAAATCCGGCTGGAGGTGCCTCCGTCTGAGTCGGCCGAACCAGTGCCTCCTGCAAAGGCTTTGTCTAGTTCGTCGATGAAGAGGAGGGCTGGAGAGATCGATTCTGCGGTTTTGAGGGCATTGCGGAGGTTTGCTTCCGATCGACCCACCATCGAGCCGTCGTAGACTCTACCCATATCTAGCCTCAGCAGGGGCAGTCCCCAGAGGCGGGAGGTGGTCTTAGCAATCAGCGATTTTCCGCATCCGGGTACGCCGAGAATTAACATCCCTTTTGGTTGGGGCAGGCCGTATTCTCTCGCCCTTTCTGTAAAGGCGTTGGAACGCTGTCTCAGCCACCGCTTCAGCTCTTCTAAACCGCCGACTGCATCCAGGGTTTCGTCTTCTTCAATGAACTCTAGAATGCCGTTGCGCCGAATTAATTGCTTTTTCTCCGAAAGAACTATGTCTACTTCTTCTTCTGTGAGGCGCCCAGTCGAAACTTGGGCTTTGCGATAAACTTTTTCAGCTTCGTCCTTGGTCAATCCCAAGGCTGCTTTTAAAAGTTTTTCTCGCCCTTCTGTGGTAATGCGTCGCGATTTCGTTTGCTCCAACTGACCAGACAATACTTGGTTTAGTTCCTTCATGTCTGGCAACGCGAAGTCTAATACCACTACTTCCTTTTCTAGCTCGATCGGAATTTGCTGCAAAGGAGACATCAGTATAATTGTCTTTTGCGTTCCTTTGAAGTTGGCGATCGCATCGCGCAACCACCTCGTTACCGGAGGAGAATCTATAAAAGGATGCAAATCTTTGAAAATGTAGATGCTAGCGTTACTGTTGGGTTCTCGCTGCCTGATCACCCATTCAATTGCTGCCTCTGGCGAGACGGTGTTGTGTTGGGTGGTGGTGCGGGGTTGACCATACTCCACAATGCCGTGAGTTACAGTCCAGATAAATACTCGTCGCTGTGGTTTCGCTTGAGCTATTGTCGAAATTGCTTGCTCACACCGCTCTTCCTCGGATGTCACGAGGTAGATCAGAGGATATTGAGCTTGGATTAGAATACTGATCTCTTCTTGCATATTCCTCGACCCACTAGAGACGGTGCTATCTTTGCTGAATCTCAATGCTGCCATTAGCCCTCTTACTGAAATGTTCAGTTTTAGCTTTTTGGGGAAGCAAGGCATTCTTAGCAGGGAACCAATTCTTCCTCTCCCGGTTTGGCCGTGCTGGCACTGACGCCCGACACCTGCTTTACTGGAAGATCCTGTTCAGCCAATACGCTCGGCTGACTTGTTACGGATGCCAGTTCTCCATCTCGCATTACTACTGAACCCGTGCATTCTGGACAGTTGTATACCCGATGGGTTTGTCCGTAGGAGGCTTCTACTTCGTCAACCAGTTCGGGATTTCCTAGGTAGAAGACAATTGCCCTTTCTGCAATTGATGACATCGGTTCAGTTTCGACTGCGGCTCGGATTTTGAGCTGGCGATGCAGTTCTGGTGGAAGATACAATGTAACTTTTTGCTTTTCTTGCATATGACAGTGAATTGACTTACCCGGGTATGTATATCAGATTAGCCGCTTAATTCTTTGCTGTCAAGCCTCTATGCTGCTTTAGCGTCATCTTGTAATATTTCGTTACATTTGACGTAAATCTGGGGCAGTTAACAACGAAAAAGTTAGGGGTGTAGCTGATGAGGCCGAGGTGCAGCGGCAGGTATGGGTAGCGTCAATCGATTTTAGATTTTAGATTTTAGATTTTAGAGGCGACCCCACGGATAAATGCGGGGGCTTGAGGATTTTTGATTTTAGATTTGGGATTGATTCCACGGATAAATCACGTGGCGGGTACCACCTTTGAAATTCCTGGTCAAGGACGATCGACCAACTATAAATATCAACAATAGATATATAAGAGTAGGGCCCACAAATCCTTTGAGTGGCCATCTGGGGTAAGGTGCGCCATCAGCACCCAGCCCTGTCATGAGTGGTGAAGAATACCCCCAAAGGCTTGAAATGTCATAGGGGGCGATCGGTAATATATACTTGGAGGCGGACTTGCTAACCTGAAATTTTTAATTTTAGATATCAAAGAACTGACTGATGGATTTAGACCAACAGATTCAAGCATTGATCGAAAAAGCTCCGCCCGACGGTTCGACGCCACAAATCTTAAAGGCGATCGCCCCGGCCCTGGTGTTAATTGCCCAACAGCTACAGCACCTCGAATACTCGATCCTGCAAGCGGTAGACCAAAGTTGGGCGATCGTGGTTTTGAGCAATCTCAAGCAACCGGGACGGGAGAAGAGGGTGATTTATGCTTGGACAAGTATTAAAGATGCGTCGCAGGCTGCGGCTGCTGGGGGCGATCGCCTCAGACCGGTGGTTTTGCCTGTCACTCACCTTTTATTTCAGATGATAGCTCTTGAAGGTCTTGACAGCATTGTTTTTTTTGAAAGTCCCGGAAATCAGGAAGTCGGGACGGAAATCCCTCGCGAGCAAGTACAGAGTTTAATTAACGTTTACTTGCAACAGTATCGATCGGCTCCCCCGTCGGATATTGCCTAAAAACTCAATTTTCTATTATTAATTGGTAACAGGGCATTAGGCATTGGGAATTTCCCATTACCAATTCCCCATTACCAATAAAGTGTAACTTTTTCACCTCTAATAAAGTCTACTCAAAACGTATTCAGCCAAATCAATCAAAGCTTGACGGGACTCTGAATGGGGCAGCGCAGCTAAGTATTCGACGGCTTTCTGTGCGTGATTTGTGGCTAGTTCTCGCGATCGCTCTATGCCTCTAGAATCTTCTACCAGTGCCAGGGCCTGCTCTATATCTCCTTCTTGGGCAAATTCGCGTTCTATGAGAACTTCCAAGTAAGGTTTTTCTTCTAGGGCGAATAGTGCGGGTGCTGTCAGATTACCGCTTCTGAGATCCGAGCCTGCAGGTTTCCCCAAAGTTTCCGTGGAAGCGGTGAAATCTAATATATCATCTACTATTTGGAATGCCAAACCAATGTGCCGACCGTAGTTGTACAAATCGTCTGCTATTTCCGCTGAAACCTCGCTCAAACAGCCCGCTGCTTTGGAACTGTTGGCAATTAAAGACGCTGTTTTGTAATAACTTTTTTCGAGGTACGCTTCGATCGATAAACTGGTGTCAAATCCATTTAGTCCCTGTTGAATTTCCCCCTCAGCTAAATCCATAATCACTTCTGAAAGCAGTTTGACTACTGGCAGGTTGTCGAGATTTGCCAAATGCCAGGAGGATTGAGCAAACAGAAAGTCTCCCGCCAATACTGCCACTCGGTTGTTAAACCGACTGTGAACCGTCGGCACTCCCCGCCGCAGATCCGACTCGTCCACCACGTCGTCGTGGACGAGACTAGCTGTGTGGATCATTTCCGTGATTTCAGCTAGGCGGCGGTGTTTTTCCGTGATTTCGCGATCGGGCATAGTCGCCTTGGCCATCAACAGAACGATTGCGGGTCTCACTCGTTTTCCCTTTGTGCCGAATAAGTATTCTGCAGCCGCGTACAAGATGGGATGACGGGCACCCACTAACTGTTTTAAGTTTTCTGTCAACAGTCGCAGGTCTTCTTCAACCGAGGAAAATAGGAGAGTGCTAGAGATCATGGATACGCCGACTCAAGCCGTAAAGTAACAAAATTTTACAAATCATATCTTTATTTTAAGGTAATTCTCTGCAATAGAAAAGAAAAATCTAGGCGATCGGCAGTTATTTGTCATCTGCCACCCGATGGGAGTCACCCGCCTGCCAGAGGCGAGTAGCCGGCTGCCAGAGGGGTTGCCCCTATTGTATCGAATTGTTAAGGACACTGCCAAAAAATCTCTAAATCCCAGAAACCCTGTGTTATTATGGGTATTAAGGATTTAAACAATTCTATACATTAAGTACAGCCAGACTGGCAGGTAGCTTTTAGGTGCCTGTAAAAGTTTCGTAGAGCCAGCCTTGTTAGTCGATCGCAGCCAAAATTTCTGGGACAGATTTTTAGTTCCTCGCGACTAAAAGTTTTCAGAAGTTAAGAGTAGCGCATCTTATGTGCACGGTAGCTCAAAGCAGCTAAAGTGGATGGTTTTAGGCTGTTTAAGCATCTGTAAAGCAGTAAATCATTATTGATGACCGGGAACGGCTAAATGTTCCCGCAGGCTTGATATGGAAAAACAGCCTTCAGAACCAAGGCATGGTCTTGCGTGCTGACTTAATGTAGTAGGTCTTGAACTTGTCCTGCTCCTCCTCGTCCTTGACTTTTGGTTCTAATTATGATTTATCGCGATATTCCTCTAATTATTCCCATTCTGGCCGCCGGCTATGTAATGACTATTTATGTAGTGCTGATGTTGGCCGAACGCAGCACTAAAATAACTCGATTAGGCGAGTAGTGCACTGCTGGGCAGCCGAAGTCGGCAGCAGCGCCCTCGCTTCACCGTTGAGAATTCGGAATCCTCAATAATAACCCTGCCTTGAATGCTTGCGCGCAAAGGCAGGGTTATTTATTTACAATTGCGGGCACCGTGATTTTCTGGGCAGCTAGTTACTGCAACACGTAGCTACAGTTATCGATGTTCAATGCCAACAGCCTCTGAGGCAGAATATTATATTTAGTAGCAGCTTGTATCGCTCACAGCAAGTTTCATGTCAGGAAAACCCTGCCAATGTTCCGATAAAGCTATTAAATTACTCTCAAAAACGCTGAGTTTGAAGGTGTCGGTTATTGTGCCAAAAATCTCAATATTCCTATTTGGTAGGTCAAGAAATTACAGAAATAAAACGCGAAATTTCTGAATCTAGCAACCTGCTTGAGCAACTGAAGGAATCCATAAACTTGCACTGCAATCAAATATTTCATCAAAGGGTGCTTAGGAATGAGAATTAAATAACTTGCATTTTTTGTAGGTTGGGTTGAGGAACGAAACCCAACGCCACGCTTGATTGTTGGGTTTCGTTCCTCAACCCAACCTACGAAGTTATTTAATCCACGATCCTAAGTGTAATTTGATAGTGGTGGAATTGGGCGATCGCGATCGTTAAATAGAACAAGCAGCACACCGCTCTCGATCGGCAAAAATAAACTTTTGTAAAGGTTCAAGAAAATCCCGGAAATTACTTTGGGACAGACGTAACCAGTGAAATCACCGATCAAACAAAGACTTTGGATAACAAGTATGAATTGATAAACTCTTTTCACACGTTGTCAGAGGCAGGCAAAAGTTTGGCGATCGGGATCTTCAGGATGCGTCCTTCCAGTTCATCTACCTTTTCCAAAGGAAAAACTAAAATGCCAAGAAGATCACTTGAAATCTTCGGCGATGGTCGCGTGTACGAAATAAAAGACGACCTAGCCGTTAAAGTCACCGAGACAAATGGGCAAGTAAAAGCATTAATTGATGCTTTAAAGTTCAGCGTGGCTAAAACATACAACATTAATCCTCCAGAAAAACAACCGCCTGATGTGGCAGAACGCAGAGGTTCAAAGCAAATCAATGGAGAAGGCTTTAAGCTTCTGACTACGTTTGAAGGATGTAAGCTAACTGCTTATGATGACGGCGGTGGAGTTTGGACAATTGGTTACGGACACACTGGCAACGATGTTTTTCCAGGACTGACGATTAGCCAAACGCAAGCAGAAGAATTGCTGAGCAAAGATTTAGAAAAATTTGAATCCTTTGTTGAGGATGCCGTTGAAGTTCAGCTCAATGACAATCAGTTTTCTGCACTGGTTTGTTTCTGCTTCAACGTGGGGCCAGGAGGTTTTGGAGATTCAACTCTTCTGAGGCTTTTGAACGAGGGAAATTATCAAGGAGCTGCTAATCAGTTTCCTCGCTGGAATAAGGTAAATGGTGAACCCTGGCTAGGGCTGACACGCCGACGATTGGCTGAACGAGCACTGTTTTTGGGAAAACCCTGGCAGTCATTCTTAACCTATGAAGGAACAGGCGAAGAAGTAACAGGTGAAACAATCTCAGAAGCACCTCGCACTTTGAAACTCACCGAACCCATGATGCAAGGTGAGGATGTTCGTCAAGTGCAAGAAGCTTTGAAAACAGCAGGAATTAATCTCGAACCTGATGGATTCTTTGGCAATGATACTGACAAGGCAGTGCGGCAGTTTCAGCAGCAGAAAGGGCTAATGGCGGATGGTGTTGTAGGTGCCCAAACACGAAAAGAATTGGGACTATAACATCGATTGTGTAACCAAATTCAAACCCATAGGATAAAACCATGACTGACTCAAGCGATCTTCTCTTTAATCAACCTGTAATTGTCGAGGCTTGTGAAGAATTTGTCGAACGGGATATGTTGGGAATTAAAGGCAGTTTTCCCGGATTGCTCAAAGATGCACCCATGTCTTCGACTGCGGTGGTAAATGGCTTATCTCAGCAGTTGATATATCAACTCCAACTAATTGTGCCAGATGCCTTTGTCAGTTTTGATGACCTCAATGTAGACTTGCTGGATGCAGCCTTTCCCTATGTACAAGCCCCTGCAAAACAGGCACTCCAGAGAGCGATTCAAGATCGAGGTCAAACTATGCAGGTGAACTCTGCCTACCGCACGATCGCTCAGCAAATGCTACTGTATAACGATCGCTTCAACAACTCTAATCCTGTAGCTCCACCGGGAGCCAGCAACCACCAAACTGGGTTAGCGATCGACATTGAAGATGCAAGAGGCTGGGAAGTTTATTTGATGCGGTATGGCTGGTATCCATTACGAAACGATCCGCCTCACTTCGACTACCAAGGCGGCGGCAGGATCGATCTTCGCAGCAAATCAATACTCGCATTTCAGCAGCTTTGGAATCAGAACAATCCTAATGCAAAGATTAGCGAAGATGGCAGCTTTGGCCCTCAAACTGAGGATGCGCTTAATCGTTCTCCGGCTCCAGGGTTTCCTAAAGCGCCGTGGGATGACAAACCCAGAACGTTGCGCTTGGCGGTGCCCCGAATGGAAGGTTCGGATGTACTCAAGCTTCAGGAGGGTTTGAAAAAGGCTGGGATTGTAGTTGGGGCTGATGGTGAATTTGGGCCAGCAACAGATAAAGCCGTCAAGGAATTTCAGCAGAAGAAGGGTTTGAAGCCAGACGGAATTGTCGGACCAAAAACCCGCGAACAAATGGCTTGAACTGTTCGCGATCGAATTAACAAAATCTTGAACTGAAGGATACGTTGCTGAATGGGCAGAGTTTTCTGAAAAGCTTGAAATTGCGGCTCTAGAACTCTGCCGATACACCAACTCTCTGAGTTAAATACAGATGCTGGAGTGATGAGGTAAAAATGGCTGACCAACCCGATCAAACACTGAATTTTTACGCATTATTAATTGGCATTGACTACTACTTACCCAATCGGTTGTACAAGAATCTTAAAGGAGCCGTGCGTGACATTAATCTTGTAGCAAGCTACCTCTCCGAGACACTGAAGATTCCATCCGAAGGGATTTTCAAGCTAACTTCTCCGAATCCTGAAGTCGCTGAAACAATCGAAACCAAAGACCCGGAACCAACTTATGAAAATATTGTGGCGAAGTTTAAGGCTATTACAGAACTAGCGCAGCCGGGAGAGCAGGTTTACATTCACTATTCTGGACATGGAGGACGGACGACAACTATTTATCCAGAATTGAAGGGGAATGACCAACTCGATGAGGGAATTGTGCCAATAGATGTTGGCAACGAATCTGGGCGCTACCTGCGAGATGTGGAATTGGCGACACTGTTGAAGCGGATGACGGACAAAGGGTTGATTGTCACCCTTGTCTTGGATAGCTGCCACTCTGGAGAAGCAACTAGAGGCGACGATGTTGCAATTCGAGGCCCCGGAGAAACCGACACAGCACCGCAAGACTCTGAAAGCTTGGTTGCCCAGCGACAAGAGCTAATCGCAAACTGGCACACTCTGACTGATGGGATTCCTGCAAGTATTACCCCCGGGCAGTGGCTTCCTCAACCTAGAGATTATGTATTGCTAGCTGCCTGTCGTCCTAGCGAGTATGCCTACGAGTATGCGGTGAGCGGTAAGGAGCGACATGGGGCGCTGACGTACTGGATGATCGATACGTTAACCAGTAGCCCTTCAGGATTGACATACAAAACATTGCACGATCGCGTCAGTGCGAAAATTCAAAGCAAGTTTCCTCAGAGGCCAATGCTGGTGGGCGAGAGCGATCGCTTTGTCTTCGGAGTTGAGCGCGGATCTTTACAATATGCCGTCAACGTGCTTGAGGTAATTGAGGAAGAGGTAACAGAGGCAGACTCAGAACCGAAGAAAGTCGTCAAGCACGTTCGGCTGAATGCGGGGATGGCAAACGGTCTCAGTCCAGGTTATCGTTTCGCAATCTATGCGTTTGGCACGACAGATTTTACCCAGAAAAATAAGCAATTGGCGATCGTTGAAATTGCCAAAGTTGGTGCTTCTGATGCCTGGGCAGATGTAATTGAAGTGCTACGTCAGGACAAGATTGACCAAGGTTCTCAAGCAGTGATGCTGTCAGCCCCTGTCGATTTGGTACGGGGAGTACGCCTTTTCAAAAAAGAGGTTGGTGAGAAAGACAATGAACTGCCTCAAGCAATTGCGGACAAGCAAGATAATGCACTCTCAGCAGTTAAGGAAGCATTGGCAGGAAATGGCTGGTTGAAACTGGCGGATGCACAACAAAAGGAAGATTATCTAGTTGCGGTTAATCAACTCGGTGAGTATGAGATTTGCGTTGGCACGCCCATTGAAAACCTGCTACCTGCCCTGAAGATTGAGCATTCTGAGGCTCCGCAACAGGTAGTACAGCGTCTGGTACATTTGGCAAAATATCAGGCAATTCAGGAGTTGAGCAATCAATTTTCTGAGTTGACTAATCAGCTAGAAGTGGAATTACTCACACAACCAAACTGGCTACCAGGGATGCCTAAAAAACCGCAGCCGTTTCCCGATCCAACTAATTTAGTTGTTAAATCTGGTGAGTACGCATTCTTGCGAATTAAGAATACTTCCTCTCAAGTTTTGAATGTTGCTGTGCTGGATCTCGAATCAAACTGGGCGGTTTCCCGCATTCAACTCCAAATACCAGAGGCGATTTTTTATCCATTCAATCCCAATCAAGAAATGTTAATTCCGCTTGCGATCAATCTCCAGGATACTGTGAAATATTCCAAAGGAGCCGAAACCTTGAAAGTTTTTGCGACTGTCAGACAGAATGATTTTCGTTGGCTGGAGTTGCCCTCACTTGATGAAGAAATTGCATCAAAGGCAGGACTCCAACGCGACCCCGATCCGCTTGGGATACTTTTGACTGCGGTTGGTGCTGATGTTGATGATGAACCCCCAACTCGCGCAGCAGTTCCGATTTTCGATCCGAGTCAGGAATGGACCACGAAGGAGATCCAGCTCACGGTAATGCGATAGGTGTTTTGTGAATAGGGCTATTCATCCAATTGGAATAGATCGCTGGTGATTAGCATCAGTTCCATGCTGACTTCTTGAATAGTCCTAGACTCATCAATATCCAGAGAGCCAATTAGTAAATAACTTGTCTGTGCAATGTCCGAACAGCAACCTACTAGCCGACGTGCAGAACCAATAATCTCAGAGTTAGAGGTGTACTCAGAGTATCGCAAGTGCGATCGCTGGGCAATTATTGTTGGTATATCACGGTACCGATATCAAGGTTGGAATCTGAGATACGCTGATCGGGATGCAGAGGAGCTTTACAACCTGCTCCTCACTCCTAGTGGAGGCAACTTTAAGAAAGAATTCATCTGTAAATTAATCAATGAGGAAGCAACAACTGCCAACATTACACGAGCACTCCGTGCTTTTTTGAAAAAGCCAGCACGAGAAGACCTTGTTGTTATCTACTTCGCCTGTCATGGCACACCGGATTTTGACCGACCAGGCAATATCTACCTGCTTACTCACGATACAGCTCCTGGTGATATCGCAGGGACTGCGCTACCCATGCGTGAAATTGACTTGTCTCTGAGAGAAAATCTGCTCGCTGAGAAAGTCATTGTCTTAGCTGATACTTGCCACAGTGCAGCCATTGCTGGAGGAATTGGTCGTAGAAGTGCTGTTGATGATTCTACATTTGTAAACCGCTATCTACAGGAAGTGAGTAAGGCCAGAGGAGGAATCGCTCTACTAACCTCGGCGGAGGCAAATGAGGTTTCGTTTGAGGATGCTAGATGGGGAGGAGGGCATGGAGTTTTTACCCACTATCTGTTAGAAGGAATGCGAGGTGCTGCCGATGGTGACAAAAATGGAATTGTGACGGTTGGGGAGCTATTTGAGTATGTGCGTGACAATGTTAAACGTGCAACCGATCACAGGCAGCATCCTTTGATTGGTGCAAATGTATATGACCGTAGTATGCCTGTTTCAATGGTACCTTCTACGGAACTCTCTAATATTTTAAGAAATGAGCAACAGCCATACACAGAATTTCACCTAAAGGACGAGGCAAAAGAACGTCAACCTAAAAATGTGAAATTGCCCAAGTGGCAATTAATCGGAGTGGGTCTTGTTTGTGTAGTCATTGTTATTACAATCGTTTATCCTATTTTAACTAATGTTGATCGACATCCACAAGTTATACCAACACAAACTTATGTAGAGCCTCAAATCCTGAAAGATTATGAAATTCGTATTTATTTTATAAAAGATAGACCGGATGTAGAAACAAGAGCCAATAAGATTAAAGAATTATTTAGCAAAAATTTTGGGGATAAAAATATATTTTTACTTCCTCAAGAACAAGATTTTTTCGACAAATATACATTCCCGAATCCGGACATCAATACACCAGTCAATGAAATTCGTTACACTTCAAAAAATGAAGAGGCAGCTAAGTATTTAGAGAAAATTCTCCAAAACAAATTGCCTTCAGAGCAATTTGATCTTTTGCCCATTGGTTCTGCTTCAGGGAAATATGTATCTATTTTTATTAGACCTTAACCCGAAAGATTTGTTTGCCAATTTCTGTATTTCCTACTTATCTGAAATAAGACTCAATTATTGAAGGCTTTGTCCAGTCATAAGAGATAAATTACTATGTCAAACTTTGAACACAGTTATGCCCTAATTATTGGTATTAATGACTACAAAAACGGCATCTCTGCACTCAAAACAGCCGTCAGTGATGCGACAGAAATTGCCCGCATCCTCGAAACCGAGCATGATTACACCGTCACTCTGCTTCTGAATCAAGCAGCTACCCTCAGCCAACTTCGGCAGGTATTAGAGATAGAACTGCCGAAACAAATTCAGGCGGGCGATCGCTTCCTCTTCTACTTCGCTGGACATGGGATTGCCCTCAACGGTGAGGATGGCCCTGAAGGCTGTCTGATTCCTCAAAACGCTAAGTTGGGCAATGTTCGCACTTACCTGCCGATGTCAGACGTGAATAAAGCCTTGCTTCAGCTTCCCTGCCGTCACTTTTTAGGCATTCTCGACTGTTGTTTTGCGGGTGCTTTTCGCTGGTCAAGCCTACGCAAAGCGCTTCCTGTTGAACTGGTTACGATCCACAAAGAACGGTACGATCGCTTCATTCAAGACCCCGCATGGCAAGTCCTTACTTCGGCTGCCTACGATCAATCTGCATGGGATGCCTTTGACTTGAAAGACGATCGCGGACAAATCGGAAGCCATTCACCGTTTGCCTCTGCCTTGATAGAAGCACTTGAGGGTAAGGCCGATGCTTTTCCACCAGCCGAACCCGGTAAGCCAGCCGGGGATGGTGTAATTACGGCAACCGATCTCTATGTGTATTTGCGCGATCGTGTTGAAGTTGCCACAGAAGCACGTGCCATCCGCCAGACGCCAGGGATTCATTGCCTCAACAAACACGACAAAGGCGAGTACATTTTCCTGACACCAGGACACGCGCTGAATCTACCGCCCGCCCCACCATTAGATGTTTCCAAAAATCCCTATCGTGGCTTGTTACCCTTTGAAGAGGAACACAACAAACTGTTTTTCGGTAGAAACGAACTAATAGAAAAGTTACAAAATATTGTCCAAACTAATCCTCTAACAGTGGTTTTGGGTGCTTCTGGTTGTGGTAAATCCAGTTTGGCAAAAGCCGGATTAATCCCCAAATTGAAACAGCAAAAAAGCGACAAATGGTTTATTATATCACCAATACGCCCCGGAGCAACACCTTTTCAAGCCTTGAATAATGCGCTGATTGATGCCCAATTACCCAAAATTGAATTACAAAATCAACAAAAAACTCTGAGTCAAAGTATTGCGGTTTGGGCTAAAAATCATCCCGATTCCCATTTATTAATCTTTATAGATAAAAGCGAAGAAATAATTACACTCTGTCAAGATGAGGATGAGCGCCCGGAATTTTTCCAACAAATACTTACAGCAATTGATGCCCATCGGGATAAATTACGAGTAGTGTTAAGCCTACGTTCTGACTTTGAAACCCAACTCAGAGATGCTGGCTTAAAGTGTTTCCCCACAGTCCTTAAAAAAGAAGTAGGAAACACTGACACTGAGCTTAAAGAGCGTTGGCTCAACGGACGATTTATTGTACCAGCGATGACACGAGCCGAACTACGGGAAGCGATTGAGAAACCCGCTGAAGCACGGGTAATGTATTTTCAACCCCACGATTTAGTAGAACAATTAATTAATGAAGTGGCAGATATGCCGGGAGCATTGCCACTGCTTTCTTTCGCGTTGAGGGAACTTTATCTAAAGTATTTAAAGCGACAACGGGATGCACAAAATCGAGGAATAACAATTGACCGGGCGCTGACTCAAGAAGATTATCAAGCTTTGGGAGGAGTCATCCAATCGCTGACTCAAAGAGCTGATGAGGAATATCAGGCGCTAGTTCAAGAAAATCCAGCTTATAGCCAAGTTATCCGTCATGTAATGCTGCGGATGGTAGCCCTGGCTGGGGGTGAATTAGCGCGCAGACAAGTCCCGTTATCGGAATTGGAATATCCGCCCGCTCGAAATAGTTTAGTTAAAGAAGTAATTGAGCATTTTAGCACAGCCAGGTTGTTAGTGAAAGGGCAAGATGCAGAGGGGAATCCCTACGTGGAACCCGCCCATGATGCTTTGGTGCGGGGTTGGCAAAAGCTGCTGAATTGGGTAGAAGAGGAGAAAAACTTAAGATTGCAGCGCCGTTTAATACCTGCTGCTGTAGAGTGGAAAAGCCAGCAACAGCCACGGTATCTTTGGAATACTGACCCCTACCTGGATGTGCTACAGAAAGAGGTACTTAACTCACAAAACAACAATTGGTTGAACCAGTTAGAAACTGAGTTTGTACAGCAAAGCATTAGGCAAAAACACAAAGATACTCGTTCGCGCTGGGGCATTGGAATCACTGTGTCGCTAGTCATCACAACATTTGTTGCATCAGCAACCACATTTGTGGGGACTGTATGGTCTAATTTGACAAGTAAACCAAATGTCATATTTGCTTCTCCTGAGCAAGAGATTCAAGGAACGACAGATTACAGATACTTGTACACTCCTGACACTGCAAAAAAGCCTCCATATCCAACTGCTTATAACCAAATCTTGATGGGTTTCTCAACAAAGTCAGAAGAAAATAAGGTTAAATCAAAAGATGTACCAGGATGCATAAATGTTGACCAACTTGGTGATAAAGGGGAAAAAATTCAGGCTCGAGAGCATTTCACGATAAAAGCACCAAAAGAGCCAGGAGTATATTATGTAAAATTTAGATCTGCATTTGAATACTCTTGTGACAATAATTCTCAGAGTAGAAGTGCCAAACAAAGGTGGGAATCTGGAGACTATCTCATTCTTGAGAAATCAAATATAGGGATTGTTGTTGTCGGGAATGTATTGAATTTTCCTTATCCAGATATTTGGGAAGCATACTCTAATAATGTAATTAATCAAAACACTTCCACTGGTGATGAAAATCAAAACTCAGGTATCTATTTGGTTTTGAGAAACTTTAAGTTTCACAAAAAATAGCGGCAATGCTTCAAATAAATTTGCCAGCTTGGAAGATAAAAAACGAACTTTCTACGATAGCACTTCTAGCTTTCCATTTGAAGTGAGAGGAATCTTGAACAGTTTTAGTTTACTGTATCCCGAACCAGCCACCAGTATCGCCACCGGCCCAGCAACCCTCTTTGCAGGCTTTTGGCAATACTTCAGCAAACATTAATTTAAACTGAGGATCAGCACTGATATCCACATTTTCATAGCCTACTGGCAGACAAATTCTTTCCTGATAACTGCCGGGAACCCTAACTTGTCCCATTACATATATGTCTCCACCAACTGAATACACACTTTTCTCTTTTCTGCGGGAGTAGGCGGCAACATAACAGCCCGGATAACCGATAAATTTATTAACAGTGGGTAGAGTCCTTTCCTCAAAACCCGGATAGGACACATTCACCACAACATTGTCTTTGACGTAAACCTTGAAGTTTGCAGGAAGAATAGCCTTGTTGGGATTAGGATTTTTTCTGCCATAAATCCTAATATCCCTTGATTGCCCCTTTGCTTTGGGCTGATTTAGACTCGCAGCTTCGTTGCTGATTGAGTTGTTTATTAAACTTTGTTGGGTAACAACTCTTTGTTGGCAACCAAAAAGAAGGCTGAGAGAAACAGCTAAGAGGGTTTTGATGACCATGTAAAGAAGTAGTTGCAAAAGGTAAAACTTTTTAACGCCGTAGCCGCTATTCATCAAATATGGGTAGATAAGTGCGATCGCCCGACACAACCTCTGAGTACAGAAGTGCGATCGCCTCACAGAGTTTTATGATACTCCTGGACGCACGGGTGGTCAGAAACCGGGTTTTTTGCGAGAAGATGCGTTACAGCGCGCAGATTTGGTAAAAAACCCGGTTTCTTTGGTCGGAGTGCGTCCAGGCTGTATTACTAATCTTTGTCAATAACTCAGATTGCAGGTTTGACTAAACTTTTCTCCCAAGTCTCGCAAATTGCTGTAGCACCCATATTTGCAATCTTTTTGATAATTAGAGTAGCCAGGAGAGTAGCAACAGGAGGAGCTAACCCAACTCCACTGACTAAAACAGGAGCCAACATCCCAGCCGCTGTGGTATAGTTCTGATTTATTGTTTCATCTAGAATCTTCCGAGTCTCTGCATCGTCTCCGAGGGGTTTGCACATAAGTTGGTAAACTAAGGGGTTGACGCGATCGAACAACTGGCGACCAGCATCTAAAAATCTTGGATCGATCGCTGCTCTAGCCGCAACGTTCACATCAATAGATTCCAAGGAAGCTGGGTCTACCCCTCTTGCTCCACGTCCAGCAACATCATCCCCTATGGCTTTTACGTGAGAGCCTAGCTGAGCTTCCAATACATCATCATCCAGCTCCCACAAACTTGCCACAATCGCTTCAACTTCTGTCATTTCTACTTATCTCCAAGCTTTAGCTAACAAGAGAGTTACTGATTATTCTGGGGATATAAAAATATCTTCCGAAACCAATCAAGCTAGTTTAACCAAAATATAGTGATATTTCAAAAATCTCAACTATTCTTATCATTTTTTGATTGAGCGACTATCTCTCAGGAGATGAGCCGTGTTCGCGACTAATATCATTCCGGCACCGCCGGAATGATATTACTTAACAAAAGAAGCCGGGGTAGCGCGGGAGATCGTTTTACTTTTAATTAGAACGACCTACTTAATTACTAACCTCAGCCATTTCAATCACGCGGCCGTCGTAATCCTTGACCAAAAAATTCAGCGGCTTTTCCCGGCGAATTTTATAACTAATGCCGCGAGTTTGTACCCTCATCAATAGCTGATCCAAACATTCGCGATCGAAACAAACGTGACGCGGGCGATTTTTTTCCCCTACACCGGCCCCGCTAATAATGTGCAGTTGGGTATTTTTCATCAACTGATACCACAAACCATCGGGACTCCCCATTGTTTGAGATGTCGTTGCCCTCCCGACATTCGGCGACAAATACAGCGGATCAATACCAGTTGTCCCCAAAGTTTGCTCGTAATTGTAGTAGTAGTGCAGTGGCACTTCTGCTACGGGCAGGTTTAGCATACCTTCATAAAACTCCCTCGCTTGTCCGAGATCCGATACCATCACCGTGTGTACCTTCGGAGCACTGGTGAGAAACATCCACATCGCCCCCGCATAGGCGGCCAGCAGCATCACCATAATCCCTTGAGTCGAAAACAAGCTGTCTAGGGACGGCAAAAAAGAGCTCAGGTACAAAGGCCGAAGTCCAAAAGCAATAAAACTAACTGCTAGAGTCATGAATTATAAGAAAGGGTAAACAACGAAATTTATCAAGATTGCAGTCGCGATCGCCCGCGAGACTTAAACTATTAGCTTAGCCATCTATGTTAGCAAAAACTAGCGGTTAGGCCCTACCCGATGAAAGTCTTTGTCTACGGCACTCTCAAACCGGGGGAGTGCAACTACCTCCGCTACTGCGAAGGAAAAGTTGTGAATGCTTACCCCGCGATCGCCCGCGGTCAACTTTTTGCGCTGCCGATCGGCTATCCTGCGATGATGGCCGGAGATGGCACAGTCTGCGGTTTTCTCCTCTGTTTCGCAAACTCGGCTATTTTGGACGATTTAGACCGATTGGAAGACTATCATCCCCTGCGGGAACCGACACAAAACGAATATCAGCGGCAGGAAATTGAAATCTTCGATCGACACCTCAAACCTTTAGGCACGGCTTGGGCTTACTTCATGTTACCCGATCGCGTTCGTTCCCTAGGAGGCATCTGGCTGCCCCACGGCACGTGGGAAAATAGGTTTTTCACCAAATAAGGTGGTTAATGCCGATGAGCTTAGTTAATAGCTATTGCCGTGCGATTCGGCGGATCGAACCTGTAACCGTAACCCCGAATAGTTTTAATAAACTGCGACGCATTAGCATCAACTTGAATCATTTTCTTGCGAATCTGGCCGATATGCACGCTAACAACTTGCTTTTCTCCTGTGTCGTCGCAGTTCCACCCCCAGATTTTTTCAATTAGCTGTTGGCGACTCCAAGATTGACCGGAATGACTAGCCAAAAAATACAAAATATTAAATTCCAAGGCTGTTAACTTGATAATGCGATCGTTGAGTGTTGCTTCCCGACGCGCTGAATCGATCGCGAATTGATCGAATACAATACGTGATGAAGTGACAGGCCTCATACCAATTTTTTATGAGGCCCCGTAGAATGCGATCCCCCCTAGCCAAGAGGGCGGGCACGGGGGCACCGCCCCTACTAAGGGGGGGACAAGATTCCGATCAAAGTCCC
Organism: Microcoleus sp. T2B6; assembly: GCF_036700475.1. Taxonomy (NCBI): domain Bacteria; kingdom Bacillati; phylum Cyanobacteriota; class Cyanophyceae; order Oscillatoriales; family Microcoleaceae; genus Microcoleus; species Microcoleus sp. T2B6. The sequence continues at coordinate 69,621 of NZ_JAUBOZ010000031.1, forward strand.
CCTTCTTAAGGGGGATTTAGGGGGATCGAGATATGTGCAACTTCACATTAAATTGGTATCATCCGTCTCAACACAACTTCTATACGAATTGCCAAGTCTGCCAAACCAAAGGGTTTGCAGATATAGTCATCAGCACCTGCAGACAGGACTTTAAGTTTATCAGCTTCGTCGGTGCGGCTGCTTAGCATAATCACAAAAACATTAGTACGGCGATGCATTTCCTGGCAGAGGTGATAGCCTGTAGTATCCGGCAAATTCCAATCAAGAACTACTAGCAGTGGCTTTAATTTCTCAAACAATTCTAAAGCAGTCTCGCCATCTGCTGCCGAATCTACTTGATATTTCTGATTTAAAAAACGATGAACAAGATTGCGGATTGATGAGTCACTCGATTTTAGATTTTAGATTTTAGATTTTAGATTTTAGAATTGAAGCATTGACCCCACGGATAAATTCGGGGGCAAGTTTCATCGAATACAGGTTTTTTATTTCTGGACTGATGAATCCGGGGGCTTGTATCCTGGATGCTTTCGGTCATCATCCACAACGAGAATCTTGGGAGTAGTATCAGTAGTCATAACAAAAAAGTTTCTTCCTAGCGTCAATTTAAAGCTGGCAATTACAGCACAGCTTTAGTGGAGCGTAAATCCCAGATCGTTCCAACTAATACAGACTTTTTTGGGGCAATTCTTCTCTCAACTTCGCTTGAATGTCAAAAGGCTCTCCCCAATCCCAAATTTTTACTTCTAGGTGTTCGTTAAATACCATTATTTCCAGCTCTATCGGAGTTTCTAATGGCAGATTTTTGTGAGCGTGGCGAACAGCATTCGTAAACCCTTCAATCACAGCAAGTTTACACTGATGCAAAACGACTAGGGGAATTGGTAGAGGATCTAGCTGTTCAACCCACGATAAAACTTGAGCAACAGCCTTGATATCAGTATTTATTTGAAGGCGGATTTTTTGAACTAGCTGGTTATAACTTGGCTCGGATTGGGGAAATCGTTGCTTTTGAAACCCGAAATTAAAGCTGGTTAAAACATCGATAGCCCGCTTAAAAAAACCATCTTGAATGCTGCTTTGGGATGGTACTAGACCAGGCTGCTGATAATATTTTACAATGAACAGACAGTTCCGACCGTCAGAAGTGCGGGTATAACTTAGCTCATCGGCAATTTTGCCAATAATTTTTATACCTATCCCACCTGACGGAATTTCATCTATGTTATCTATCATGGTGCTATCCTTTGTCATCATTTAATGTGTACTTTTTTACCTAAAAAAGACAGTGGCATTCTGAACGATTAAGTTTGCATGATTTATGCCTGACTTTTCCCGTATGCCGTGCAGTTGTTGTCCCGATCATTTTCTCTTTTTTGATCGGGTCTTGACAAACTCAGTTTGCGATCGCTAAACTGATCGAAAACTGACGTTGACAATTAGATAAGTAAATTATACAATGACCACCCTCAAAGCCTCTGAGGAGGGATTAGTAAAAATTAAGCAAGCTAGAAGAGAAAGGGGCTCGACTATAGAAGACCCGATATGGCTAGTAGAAGCTAGTCAAAAATTAGAGCCCGATCGAACTTGGACAGAAGCCGGGCCCTATGCTGATGGCCTCTCGCTGCCCACTTGGAGGCGTTTTTTAGGAGGAAGAGAACCAATTAAAGCCAATGCTTTCAGGGCTTTCTGCAGGGTTTTGCAGTTGAATTGGGAAGAAATTGTCGATCGTCCTCCTTTAGCCCCCCCTTACCAAGAGGGGGTTGGGGCAGGGCTGTTTAATTCTCACCAAAAACATGAATTTTGTAGGGGTAGTGCTACCCCTACTCCCCGTGCCTACCCCCGACCTAGAGGATTCGATCGGCAGATCCGACCAAGAGGGCCGGCACGGGGGCACGGCCCCTACGGATAATGAAACAGCCCTGGGGGTTGGGGGGGTTAGAGATTTTTGCCAACAGCATATTGATTCGGTAGTGGAAGAGATCCGGCAAAAATGCCACAGCAAAATCCAACAGCTTTACAGCAAAATGCAACTGTTGGATATTGCACAGCCCGTTGATGTCAGCAACCTTTATGTTGAAGTCAACATTTTGGAGGAAATTACCAGTTGGCAGCCGGGAGAAATTCGCGATTTACTCAGAGACTTCAACCCAGATGCAGATAACTTTAACCGCTTGGGTTTAGGCAAAGTGCGCCAGAAACGAGTACCAGGATTGGATGCGGTGAAATCTCACTCTAAACTGATGGTACTCGGCAAACCTGGTTCCGGTAAAACTACCTTTTTGAAACACATCGCCCTTCAGTGCGATCGCGCAAAATTTGAAACAAACAAAATACCGATTTTTATCCCCCTAAGAACCTTTGCTGAAATCGCTAATCTTGACTTATTAGAATATATCAGCGACGAATTTGCCAGTTGCGGAGTTGAGGCGCGATCGCAAACTGAATTCGTACTCAGTCAAGGCAAAGGGCTGATTTTATTGGACGGCTTAGATGAAGTGCCAGAATCAGATAGCGATGCAGTCGTCAGACAGATTCGTCAGTTTGTCCAAAAGTATTACAACAATCAGTTTATTATTACCTGTCGAATTGCCGCTGCTAAGTACCGATTTCACGACGCAGCTTTTACCTGTGTTGAGGTAGCCGATTTTAATAACAAGCAAATCGCTGCCTTTGCTCGCAATTGGTTTGTGGCATTTTCCCAGAATCTGGAGGCAGGGAAAGCTTTAGCGTCTCAATTTGTAGAGCAGCTAAAAATGAATAAAAATCAGCAAATCCGAGAACTGGCAGTAACGCCTATCTTGTTGAATCTGACTTGTTTAGTATTCCAAGCCAAAGCAGATTTCCCATCCAACCGAGCCAAGTTGTATGAGGAAGGACTGGAAATTATGCTCAGAAAATGGGATGAAACTAGAGGCATTCAACGGGATGAAGTTTATCGAGATTTGAATTTGTGCCGCAAGAAACATTTACTTGCTTTTGTGGCAGCTATTACTTTTGATCGGGGCGATTACTTTTTTGAAAAAAATCAAATCCAACAAGTGATTGCCGACTATCTAGCTAACTTACCCGATGCCACAACTGACCCCGTTCAGTTGGAGATCCATAGTGAGGTTGTGCTGAAGGCGATCGAGGCACAACATGGATTATTAGTGGAAAGGGCAAGAGGGATTTATTCGTTTTCTCATCTAACATTCCAAGAGTATTTTACTGCTACAAAAATAGTTAACAACTCCACTCCACAAGCTTGGGAAAAACTGCTCAGCCACCTGACAGAGAAGCGTTGGCGAGAAGTTTTGTTGTTAGCAGTTGAGATGTTGCCAAAAGCTGATGATTTTTTACTGTTAATGAAACAACAAGTTGATGGACTGGTCGCTGAGGACGAGGAGTTACAGCAATTCCTACTGTGGGTAAACCAAAAATCCATTTCTGTTGATTTCCCCTACAAACCTGCGGCAGTGAGATTCTTTTACTTTTCCCTTCTCCCATCCCTTGAGCTTGCTCTTAATCGTAACCCTGAACGTTTCCTTGACCCAGCCCTTTACCTTGCCGTTAAACATACCTTTGACTCTGCTATTGAACTTACCCTTGACCTTGTTCTTGACCTTGCCATTTTGCCTGTAATCGACGGTGCTATTGACCCAGCCCTTAGTCTTGCCCACGACATTCTTCTTGTCCCTGTTGTTGAACCTGAATTGATGCAAGCACTGCAAGAACTTAAGAAACAGCTACCTCACTCAGATGGTGACAAGGAAATATTTAGGCAATGGTGGCAAGCTAACGGACAAGTTTGGACTAGGGAATTAAGACAAATCATAATTTCCTATCGCAATATAGGTCACGATTGGGAATTTAGCCAACAGCAGAAGTCATTGCTGAGGAAGTATTACGATGCTAATAAATTGCTGGTAGATTGCCTCAATAGCGGTTGTAATGTATCTCCTGCTGTGCGGCAGGAAATTGAGGAGACATTGCT
>NZ_JAUBOZ010000032.1:0-31641 GCF_036700475.1 Microcoleus sp. T2B6
GTCCCGCCCGTCCTTTTTGGACGGGCGGGACGCCCATCCCACAATCTTGTGGAAGTTATTTAATTCTCATTCCTTATGGCGCACCTAAAATTATGATTTTTATGAATCCAATTTCTGAATAATATGAATTGACGTGACAGTAAGCTGGTTATTTAATTGTAATTAGGCGGACAGATATATGTCAATTTCAGACTAGCAGTTATTCAGGAGACTGAAGCGATGCAGTTACAATTTAGCAATAAACAAATAATCTGGACCAGTTTGCTATGCTTTTCGGCAATTGCATTTCCCCTAACAAGCCAAGCTATAACAGTACAAGAAGTACCGAATCCCCGTCAAGTAAATAACACTTGGGTAACGGATAAGGCAAACATTCTCAGCGACAGCACCGAAACTCAGCTAAATCAAATGATTTCGGATTTAGAGGCGAAAAATGGTTCAGAAATCGCTGTTGTGACAGTGCCAGATACTAAACCATCTGCGACCCCAAAAGCATTTGCTACAGAATTATTTAACTTTTGGGGGATTGGCAAAAAAGGTAAAAGTAACGGAGTTTTATTGTTGATTTCTGTGGGGGAACGCCGCGTTCAAATTGAAACAGGTTCTGGCATTCAAAGCATTTTGCCGGATGCTAAAGCAGTGGGTATTATTGAAACCGAAATTACGCCCAGATTTAAACAGCAGGACTTTGACGGGGGCACATTAGCCGGGACAAAGGCGTTAGTAAATGTTTTACAAACTCCGACGGTAAATGCTCAATCTCAAACCACGCTGCCTTTGGCTCCAATCGTACCATATCAAGGGGTGAAACCGTCACCAATACCAAGTCAATCCCCAGTTATTAGCAATAGTACATCCACCAGTGAAGATTCATCGAATTTAATCTATGGCTTACTTGGGTTGTTATTGATAGCATTCATAGCGTTTATACCTTGCTTCATTATCTTCAGGATATTTCGCAGCTTATTTTCTCGGATATCTCGTTACCGCCACCGCCGTTATCCGCGCAATTACAGCAGTAACAATCGCAACCACGGCAGTAACAGTCCCAATTACAGCAGTAACAATCGCAATTACAGCAGTAACAGCCACAACTATTACGGTGGGGGTGGCGACTACAGCAGTAACAGTATTGATTACTGTACCAGTAGCGACTACAGCAGTAACAGTAGCAACGATGATTGCGGTGGCTACTACACCAGTAATAGCAGCGACTACAGCATTAGCAACAGCGACTGCGGGGGTAGCTTTGGCGGTGGCGACTCCAGCGGTGGCGGTGCCGGTGGCGATTACAGCATTAGCAGTAGCTTTGGCGGTGGCGACTCCAACGCTGGCGGTGGGGGTAGCGATTACAGCAGCAGTAGCGATTATTGCGGAGGCGGCGACTACAGCAGCAGTAGCAGTAGCAGTAGCGACTACAGCATTAGCAGCAGTAGCGACTACAGCAGTAGCAGTAGTAGCGACTCTAGTAGTGGGGGTGGCGGTGGGGATTGGTAATTCGGGAATGGAGGCAGAAACCGACTTTTTTTAACAGCAATTAGTCCCCCTCTGCGGGGACGAAAGTTTGTTTAATTGCCGTTTCAACCGCCGAATAATCGAGAGGTAGTTAACTAAAATACTCTTCAACAATTTTCAAAATCCGCGAAGCCGCCAAACCGTCACCAAAGGGATTAATTGCCATTGCCATTGCGTTGTATGCTTCGGAATTGCTCAGCAACTCTGCCGCTGCTGCTGTAATTATATCAGAATTAGTACCAACGAGTTTAGCTGTACCCGCAGAAATTGCCTCTGGTCTTTCTGTGGTTTCTCGTAATACTAAAACGGGCTTGCCCAAACTAGGTGCTTCCTCTTGCAATCCACCGGAATCTGTGAGGATTAAATGACATCTCTGAATTGCTCCTACTAATTCTGCGTAATCTAAAGGTTCGGTTAAAAAGACTCTCGGATGGTCGCCTAAAAGAGCTTTTAAAGGTTCTCTGACTGTCGGATTTCGGTGTAGAGGTAAGAGCAAGGCTGTATCGGGAAACTTATCTAAGATTTGGAGAAATGCGTGAGCAATTCCTGCTAAGGGTTCTCCCCAATTTTCGCGGCGGTGAACTGTTGCTAAGATAGTGCGATATTTGCTCCAATCTAAGTTAGGAATGTTGCATTCTGGTTGGCGTTTGGCGACAGAAAGCAAGGCATCGATTACTGTGTTGCCTGTACGGTGAATTTCTCCCAAAACGCCCGATCGCCCTAAATTCTCTTGGGCCAGCGCTGTCGGGGCAAAATGCAGGCGTGTGAGTTGAGATATCAACCGTCGGTTAGCCTCTTCGGGGTAAGGATTGAATACGTCGTCTGTCCGCAATCCGGCTTCTACGTGACCTACGGGTATTTTCTGGTAAAAAGCAGCCAAAGTAGCGGCAAACGCAGTCGTTGTATCGCCCTGAACTAACACGATTTCGGGCTGCAATTCTTTAAACAAGGCTTCCAAACCCTGCAAACTCCGGGAAGTAATATCCGTCAAGGTTTGCTGGTGCTGCATAATTGCTAAATCCCGATCGGCTTTTAGATCGAACATTTGCATTACTTGCTCGACCATTTCTCGGTGCTGACCGGTTAAAATTACTTGGGTGTCAAAGGTGGGCGAACTTTTGAAGAGTTGAATTACTGGGGCTAGTTTAATCGCTTCCGGGCGAGTTCCTAAGACGATGCAAACGCGGTGTGTGGCTTCGGGCATGGTAAAATTGGGTAGTTGAGATTTGCGAGGCTCTTAAAGGCTGAAGATTTTTGAGCAGGTTTGAATCTTTGGTTAACAAGATTTATTTTTTTATGAACCGCAGAGGGCGCAGAGGGCGCAGAGGAGAGATAGAAAGTGGTTTGACGTTGGGTGGGGGCGGGTTTTTGAGATTGTGAGTTTTAGCCAATTATTGTTGGTGAAACCCGCCCCTACAGGATTATTGATATTAGTACATTTTTGTTAATTGCTTATGCCCTATCGTTACATTCTATTTTACAAACCTTATGATGTTTTAACTCAATTCACTGACAACTCCAGCGAAACTAAACGCAGCACTCTCAAAGACTATATTCCTATTCCTAACATTTATGCAGTAGGAAGGCTCGATCGCGATAGTGAAGGTTTGTTGCTGCTAACCGATGATGGGCCCCTTCAGCACCGCCTCAGTGACCCGAAATTCGCTCATCCCCGCACTTACTGGGTGCAAGTGGAACGAATTCCTGATGCAAGTGCGATCGCTGCTTTGCAGACAGGTGTCACAATTCAAGATTATCGGACTCGATCGGCAAAAGTGCAATTATTGTTAGAAGAACCCGCTTTGCCGCCCCGCGAACCGCCGATTAGATTTCGCAAAAACGTGCCGACAGCTTGGCTGGAAATGACTCTCACAGAAGGCCGCAACCGCCAAGTCCGCAGGATGACCGCAGCAGTAGGGTTTCCGACGCTGCGGCTGGTCAGATGTGCGATCGGGCATTTGCGTCTGGAAGGTCTAAAACCCGGTGAATGGCGCGAACTAACTCAAGCTGATTTTAGATTTTAGATTTTAGATTTTAGATTGGGGAATTACAGTCAACGGCCTTGACATTTAGGACATTCTTGATATCTGAAACTATTACTGCGACTGCATTTCCCTTCTTCCTTCTTCCTGATATCCGTTACATCCGTTACATCCGTTACACAATCCGTTGCCGAACTTCCTTCTTCCTTCTGCTTACTTTCGAGGCGGCAAAATAAAACTCTCGTTTCCATCCTTATCTTTTTGCACCTGAGCTCCCAACTTGACAAGAGCTTGTCTCGCCCTTTGACGCACCAACTTATCAGTTGTTTGAGCATAAACCGTGCTCCAAGCATTAAACCGCACCGGCACGCTATCGGGATCTCGGCGCAAATACTCAGCAGTGGCTCGAAACATCTGCGCCAATGAAGCCCCTGACGGGTTTTTTTCCACCCAATCAGCGGCCATTTCGTGAGAGTGAATTGACTCGGGAATATCCCCCAACAGCAGCAACTCATCAATACCTTTAGTGCGCCACACTATCCACGATTGGGAATGAATTTGTGGCGAAAGGGAAAGAGCGCTAGTACCGCGCTCTATAAACTGAACAGCAGTTTCAGGCTTTCCCTGATAAAAAGAAATAGCTGTGGAAAGAAACAGGTAGATGTCAGCCCACCGCGGGTCGCGTTGCGTAACTATGTCAAAATAATCTTGGCTCAGATTGTAGCCCGTTACATCTCGCGCTTCGTCGTCGCCAAAATACTGCAAAAATTTGATAAATGTCCAATCTGCAATTAAATTGTCAAACCCAAAACTAGGGATAGTTTTGAGCATTTTTAGCCGCAGGGCTTCTTGCTGCGCTTCTTGCTGTGCGGCTTGCTTGAAACTGGCAGCCGACATTGCAGAGGGCGACTTTTGCCCCTGAACGCCAACTGGGGACATTCCGCCCAACTGCCCGCTAGACTGCATGGCGACGACCCCCGCCAGCGCTGCTAGACCGATAACTCCATTAACGAGCAGGCTCAACCACTTACGCGAAAATTGTTCGATTTTAGCTTCCACGGCACTTTATAAATCCAAGTTTTAAATTAAGTTTATTGAAAGAGAGTAATAATTGGTTGGCGATCGACTAAGAATCTCGTTAAACTGTCCAAAGGGATGGTGGAGCCTCCACACAATAGTTTAAGTAGTAGTGTGAGATTTTTTAGCAATATAAAATCTCAAATCAAAAATCTAAAATCGAATTGAGCCAAATTCAATGAATCAAGCCCGCAAACGCTTTTCAAAGTTACAGGCAGCCCTGTTCAGTGGGGCGATGGCAACAACCGCTTCGATATCTTTGCTCGTTCCCGGCCTGAGTCAATCAGTCCGCGCTGAGCTTCAAGATAGCCCCAAAGCTGTATTAGACGAAGCTTGGCAAATTGTCAACCGAGAGTATGTTGATGGCAGCTTTAACAAGACTGACTGGCAATTGACCCGCCAAGAACTGTTGAGCAAAAACTATACCTCTCGCGAAGCTGCTTACACCGCTCTCCGCAAAGCCCTAGAGAAATTAAACGACCAGTACACGCGCTTCATGGACCCGAAGCAGTACGAAGCGCTGACGAATCAAACCTCTGGGGAACTGACAGGGGTGGGGATGAGGCTGGAAGAAGACGAGAAAACGAAAGCGATTAGGGTAGTCGAGCCGATGGAAAATTCCCCGGCCCTGAAGGCAGGGATTTTAGCGGGCGATACGATTTTGGTGATTGACGGCAAAACTACCAAAGGCATGACTGTCTCGGATGCGGCTCAGGTAATTCGGGGCGACGAAGGTACGAAAGTCACGCTGCGGATTGCTCGTGAGGGCAAAAGCGAATTTGACATCACTCTGACTAGGGCGAGAATTGAGGTAGCCGCGGTTCGCTACAGCCTCAAGAATGAAGGCGGTAAGAATGTGGGTTACATCCGTTTGCAAGAGTTTAGCTCGCACGCGGGCGAACAAATGGAGGCGGCGATTAAAAAGCTCTCGGCTCAGAAAGCTGACGCTTTTGTTTTGGATTTGCGGGGGAATCCCGGCGGTTTGCTGCGAGTGAGCATTGATATCGCTCGGATGTGGATGGATACAGGGGCGATCGTCCGCACAGTCGATCGCGCGGGCGATTCTCAGGAAATGAAGGCAAATCGCACTGCGCTCACTGACAAGCCTTTGGTGGTGCTCGTGGACGACAACTCGGCCAGCGCCAGCGAGATTTTGGCCGGTGCTCTCAAGGACAACAAGCGCGCAACTGTGATGGGCGGCCAAACTTTTGGCAAAGCTTTGGTGCAGTCGGTGCATTCTTTGGCTGACGGTTCGGGATTGGCGGTGACGATCGCTCACTACTATACTCCCAACGGTACGGATATCAGCCATAAGGGGGTTACTCCCGATGTTAAAGTCGAAGTCACCGACGAACAAAAGCTGAAATTAGCTAACAAACCGACGTTAGTTGCGACTAAGGACGATCCTTGCTACGCGCAGGCGATCGCACTTTTGCGAACTACCGCTTCGTCTCCCCCTCCCGTAACCGCTAATGAGGCTCTTGTTCCTAAAAAGTAAGTAGTTGAAACCGTAATTTATAAGGAATACCCTGAAAACCCCGTGACTTCAGTCCGGGGATGAAAGGGCGTTGCAGGATTTATCCTGCCTGTTCTCTTTACCTCAGTCATGAACCCAAAATCCAATCTTTTAAATTCAAAAAACTTCCTTAAAAAGCTTTGGACAAAACGGGACAGTATGGTAAACTGAAACAGTCAGGGTTAAACTCCCTTGCCCGAAGTGAAACAGGACATGAGACACACTTTTAGGCATAAACTGGGGGACAAAGTGCGGCGAAAACACTATAAACAGTCGAAACCGAAAATGTAGGTTTCAATCCAGCAAATAAACTTTTTCACGCTCGAATTGTTAAGTAGGGTAGGGCATACCCAAACTCTAGGGAAATATCCTAGTACGCTTTTGGAGATAGACCCGCTGGGATGCTTCTGAATTAGGCTCGTCAATTGGTGGTATCCCCACGGTTGAAAGGTTTAAGTATTGCCGTAAGGACAGAAAATTTTAAGGTCAGTCGCTGAATTAAGAATCCCCTCGGCTTCAGCCAGGGGAGTGTCAATAACCATAAGGATGAAGATGAAGCCCGCGCCCGCGGGTTTTGTTTTTATGCTTATGGTTATGGGTTATTAAGTAAATTTAGGTGATCAAATGTAAGATGCAGATGGTTGAAAAGCTTGCTCTATGAGCATTATTCCTTCTTCCTTCTACTTAAGTTATTGGTTAATTTATCTCCTTATTAAAGCACATTAGTGGGATGGGGATTTTTTAAGCGCAGATATCAGCAGATGAACACAGATGCACGCTGATGGGATTTCTGAATTGGGGATTTCTGACTTAATTAGTCATTCATGCGCCGGATAAACTCTAAGGGCAAACCGTCTGTATCGGCAATAAAAGCTACTTCGTAAACATTTTGCCCGATCGCCTGTTGAGTCGGTTCTAATAAAACTTTCAAAGCTTGAAACTGGTTTGGTTGGTCTTTAGCAGCTTCCTCAAACCGCTGTTTCAGAGACTGCAACCAACTAGGCAAGTCAGTTGTCGCCTCAGTTAAATCGAAAGATAAATGATAATATCCAACATAATGCTCGTCTCCGAAAGCATCTGGTGCGGGTTTTGGTTCCGGGATTTGAATTAGTTCGATGCGTCCGTTGAGACCTTCCATCCAACAGGCTAGGGTGTAACCTGTGGTAAAGCGATCGCTCACAGTAAATCCTAAATGTTCATAAAAGGCGATCGCCCGGTGAATGTTAGCAGTGCGAATCGAGGCGTGGTGCATTAGATTTTGGCAGTTGGCAGTTGGCAGTTGATAGTTGGCAGTTGATAATTGTCAGTTGATAGTTGTCAGTTGATAGTTATTATTAATCGGCTTTATGATTTGTTAATCATTAGTTACTTTATTTACTTATTACTGATAATTCCAGACTCAGGAATAAATTTAGTCAGTTAATTTCCTAATGACAACGGACAACTGCCAACTGTCAACGGACAACTGCCAACTGTCAACGGACTATTCAAACAACCGAAAATAGGGATATCTAATCGGAACTCCCGGCTCTTTTTCCAAATCAAAATTAATCACTTCCCAGCAAGGGTCTTCTTGAGGATCGGGGCTAAAATCCACAGGCAAACCGTACAGCCTCGGCCGCGGCGAGTCCGACTGACCGCGCCAAGGCGTGCTGCGTTCCAAATAAGCGCTGATTAAGTCCCGATAGCGTTGGGCAACGATCACGCGAGTTGCTCGGTAGCCTTGAGTATAGAGTCGATCGAGCGCTTCGTGAATTTCAAACCGAATCCCGTCAGGGTGCGTGTGCTGGCGATACCATTCATTCTCCCAGCGGCGCCAGTGCCGCCCAGACTGAAGGTGAACCAGTTCCCCCGTTTTTGGATCTGCCTCAAATGCCCCGTGACGCGGACACAAATAGGTATCCGTGAGCGTTAGAGCCGGAATTGTTTGGCGACAGTGGGGACACTGAATTTCCGGGCCAAACATCGGGTATTGCAAGGCAACTTCAATCATTTATTTGCGTCCCAGCATATTTTCTCTGCAAAAGTGCCAAATACTTTTATTATATCCCGTATCAACAACCAGCTAATCTGCTAGAAGTATAACGATCGACCAACAAATGAGCAATCTCAACGAATCTCTGCCTGCACTTCCTTCCTATTGGCCCTTGCCTGATCTATCCCAAGCGGCTTTTGTCGCTGAAGGCGCTGTTGTGATCGGCAGGGTAGAGGTGGCAGCGGGCGCTAGTATCTGGTACGGGGCGGTGGTGCGGGCGGATATAGAGCGAATTGCGATCGGCTCAAGTACCAATATCCAAGATGGAGCAATTCTGCACGGTGATCCAGGGCAACCGACTGTTTTGGAAGATTTCGTGACAGTGGGACACCGAGCCGTGATTCACTCAGCTTACATTGAACGGGGCTGCCTGATCGGGATTGGGGCGATCGTGCTGGATGGAGTGAGGGTGGGCACAGGCTCTATCGTCGGTGCAGGGGCGGTTGTCACCAAGGACGTTCCCCCTCACACGCTAGTTGCGGGAGTGCCTGCCAAACGCCTGCGGGATGTCTCTGAGGAAGAAGCAGGCGAGTTGGTGGAACACGCTAAGCGTTACGAAAAGTTGGCTTTGGTTCACGCGGGGAAAGGTTCTGATTTGGGATTTGATTAGTTGAGGGAATTTTGAGAATATTTCTTGTCCCACCCCCTACTCCCCTTATTAAGGGGGGCTAGGGGGGATCTCCGGGTTAGTTTTATTTGACAAGAATGCTAAAGTACAGTAATTAAAATAAAGCAAAAAACTATTAGTTTCCAATGGCTTACACTGCGCCAAAAATCTTAACTTTTGAAACATTCCTCGATCGATATTGTGACAACTTCCGCTACGAGCTCGCTGACGGAGAATTAGTTGACATGGAACCCACAGGCCCACACGAAACCGTCAGCGGTAAACTGGCAACTCAAATCGGCATCGCCATCGCAGCCGAAAAACTACCTTGGTTCATTCCCCGCACTTGTTTGATCCGTCCATTCTCAGATGCAGCTACTGCCCGCCGTCCCGATATTGTCGTATTAGATGAAACCGCCCTTGTCAGCGAACCTCTTTGGGAAAGAGAACCTGTGGTTACGCTGGGACGATCTATTAAATTAGTGGTAGAAGTCGTCAGCACTAACTGGGAAACAGATTACGCCCGAAAAGTTGAAGAATATGCTATTTTAGGGATTCCAGAATATTGGATAGTCGATTATCGCGGATTGGGGGGTGTGGCTTTTATCGGTAAACCAAAACAACCTACTATCACCGTTGGCCAACTGATTGACCAAGATTACACCCAGCAACAATTTCGCCTCGGTCAACCGATTATTTCTCCTCTGTTAAAAAGCTTGCAACTTCGCCTAGATGATATTCTGCCCCGTTAGGAGATCGCTGAACCGATTTGAGATTGGAGATTGGAGATTTGAGATTTGAGATTTGATGAATTCGGGAACGCTGAACCCAACTGCTTTAACTCAACAATCAAGAGTCAACAATAGTCGGAAATATGGGGATTCGTTTGCGCGATAAAAGTTTAAACTTAAATAAAAAAATTTGTCAAGTCTCGATCGAGCGCTAAGATTAATCACATGAATAACGATCGCACATCTACTCCAAACATCCCCCCGCACACTTGGAAACGTCCCATCGGCCTCGGTTGGGAGAATCCCTATACAGTCCGCTACGCAAGCAATCTCGACGATGGCCCCTGGCACGGAATGCCTCTGGGCGGCTTCGGTGCCGGCTGCATCGGGCGATCGTCCCGCGGCGACTTCAACCTCTGGCACATTGACGGCGGCGAGCACATTTTTCGCAGTTTGCCCGCTTGTCAGTTCAGCGTTTTTGAAGAAACTCAAGGCAAGAAACAAGCTTTTGCACTGTCCACTGAACCGCCTACCGATGGCAGTTTATCTAGTTGGAAATGGTATCCAAAAGAAGGAAGAAGGAAGAAGGAAGAAGGAAGAAGGGAAGAGTCAAATTCTGGGACTTATCATGCTTTGTATCCGCGCAGTTGGTTTGTTTATGAAAATGTGTTTGATGCTCAATTAAGCTGCGAGCAATTTTCGCCAATTTTGCCGAAGAATTATCAGGAAAGCAGTTACCCACTTGCCATGTTTGAATGGGTGGCGCACAATCCTACAGATGCGCCGATTACTCTCAGCATCATGCTGACTTGGGAGAATATTGTTGGTTGGTTTACTAATGCCAATAAGTCGCAGAAAGTGATGGTTCGAGATGATGGTAGTCCATTTTATGATTATCAATCCCGGTGGGGAGAAAGTGCCGGAAATTTTAATTTGTTGGTGGAAGATTTTCACCGGATAGGTTGCGTGATGACGCGGTTGACTGCTGAGGAGGAACCGCAAGAGGGGGATGGACAATGGGCGATCGCAACTATTACTAATCCAGCGGTAGAAGTATTCTATCAAACTCGCTGGAACCCGGCGGGGAATGGCGAGGATGTTTGGCGCAACTTTTCTGCTGAAGGTTTCTTGTTGGATGACAAAGATGAGACAGCCGCAGCAGCAGGAGAACAGTTGGCTTGTGCGATCGCAGTTCGCTTTACTATTCGACCGGGAAAAACCCGCAAAATCCCCTTTATTATAGCTTGGGATTTGCCCGTTACTGAGTTTGCATCGGGAGTTTGGTACTACCGCCGCTATACGGATTTCTTCGGCCGTAACGGCAAAAATGCTTGGCCGATTATTCGCACTGCAATGAAGCATTCGGATACTTGGCGCGAAAATATTGAAGCTTGGCAAAAACCGATTTTAGAAAGAAAAGATTTGTCAGACAGTTTTAAAATGGCGCTGTTTAATGAGTTATACGCCCTGACAGACGGCGGTACTCTTTGGAGTGCGGCTGACGAACGCGATCCGAAGGGTCAATTTGCGGTTTTGGAGTGCATTGATTACCGCTGGTACGAAAGTTTGGACGTGCGGCTTTACGGTTCTTTTGCTTTGTTGATGCTGTGGCCGGATTTGGAAAAGTCGGTGGTTTTAGCGTTCGCTAGGGCAATTTCTGCAGGAGACGATACGCCGAGAATTATTGGCTGGAATCAAGCTTCGGCTATTAGAAAAGCTGTCGGTGCGACGCCACACGATTTGGGTGCTCCTAACGAACATCCTTGGGAGAAAACGAATTATACTAGCTATCAAGATTGCAATTTGTGGAAGGATTTGCCTTGCGATTTTGTGTTGCAGGTTTATCGGGATTTCCTATTGACTGCCAGTACAGATTGTGAGTTTTTGCAAGAGTGTTGGCCGGCAATTGTTGAGGCTTTGGCTTATCTGAAAACTTTTGATGAGGATGGGGACGGAATTCCTGAAAATTCGGGAGCACCGGATCAGACGTTTGATGACTGGCAAATGCGGGGGATAAGTGCGTATTGCGGGGGTTTGTGGTTGGCGGCGCTGGAGGCTGCGATCGCGATCGGCGAAATCTTGGAAGATGCAGCACCGGAAATAATTCCTAACCCTCAAGCAAAGATAGCATTATATCACAGTTGGCTGCTACAAGCAAGACCCAGCTATCAAGAAAAACTGTGGAACGGTCAATATTACCGTTTGGACAGCGAGAGTAACTCGGAAGTGGTGATGGCCGACCAACTGTGCGGTCAATTTTACGCGAAACTGTTAGGATTACCGGATATTGTGCCGCCAGAATGTGCAGTCAGTGCTTTAGAAACTGTGTACGATTCTTGCTTTTTGAAGTTCAATGAGGGGGAGTTCGGTGCGGCGAATGGGGTGATGCTGAACGGTTCGCCGGAAAATCCCAATGCAACTCATCCTTTGGAAGTTTGGACGGGGATTAATTTTGGGTTGGCCGCTTTTTTGGTACAGATGGGAATGGAGGAGAAAGCATTTAAATTGACGGATGCGGTGGTGAAGCAGATTTATGAAAATGGGTTGCAGTTTCGCACGCCGGAAGCGATTACGGCGGGGGGGACTTTTCGGGCAAGTCACTATTTGCGGGCAATGGCGATTTGGGCAATTTACGGGGTGTTGACCAATTTTAAATAGGGGAAAAGGTATATAGCAATCCTTGTAGGAGTTGTAATTTTTTTGACCCCACCCCAACCCTCCCCGAACCCGTGGGGAGGGAGTAAGAAATTCACAAATGATTTAGATTACTATATTAGGTGGTGAATCCCACTTAACTTTAAAAAATTTAAGACTTCATATCATGTCCCGTCGATTACCCTTCATCAGGTAGGGGCGGGTTCACCAACAACATCGGCCAATAATTGACAATCTCAAAAACCCGCCCGACCGGGATATTATGGTCAATCGGATATGAGATCAACTCCATTTTTAGCAAGGAAAACGGTTAATTTAACTCGCACTAAAATTAACAGTAAAAATTTTTAGCCTTCGAGGAAGAAACTAATGTTTCATGCTCAAACTTTAGCTATGCTAAAATTTTAAAATGAAACAGTCCTGCTGGGATGCGAGGGGTATCGAACTCGGCTATAAACGAGGGAGACAAAGGGTATGAGGCAATTGTTGACACCGATGCAGTGCAGACCTTACCCGTATATAATTTGGAGTGATAGCCAATTTGAAGATAAAATAGAAAAATGTCAAATCCTTTGCTTTCCCTCAATTACGAACCAGCCCTCGAATCCCTCGGCGGCGACTATTTTGATGAAGTCCCTGCGGCCGATTTTCCGCAGCATATTCTGCGCTTCCGCAACGACAAATTATTGCCGATATTGGGTTTAGACCCCGCACAAGTAACCGACCAACATTTTATTGAAGCGTTCGGCGAATTTCACTGCGTCCGCCCCTTTCTCGCACTCCGCTATCACGGCTATCAATTCAACACATATAACCCCAATTTAGGCGACGGTAGAGGCTTCTTATACGGCCAAGTTCGCGGGACTGACGGCAGACTTTACGACTTCGGTACTAAAGGTTCCGGCCGCACTCCCTACTCGCGGGGCGGTGACGGTAGACTCACTCTCAAAGGGGGAGTTCGCGAAGTTTTAGCTGCGGAAGCTTTGCATCGATTGGGAGTTCGGACATCTCGCTGTTTTAGTTTAGTTGAAACTGGGGATGCTTTGTGGCGGGGCGACGAACCCTCTCCGACGCGATCGTCCGTAATGGTGCGTTTCAGTCTTTCTCACATCCGGTTTGGAACTTTTGAAAGATTGTACTATATCCGCCGCCCGGATTTAACTAAAAAACTTTTAGATTTTGTTATTGAATATTACTACCCAGAACTGCATTTAGAAGCAACCAATGGGGGGTTTTCGCCGCAGGAAAAGTACGCCCTGTTTTATGCAGATTTAGTCAAGCGAGTAGCTGAATTAGTCGCTCAGTGGATGGCGGGAGGATTTTGCCACGCTGTGCTGAATACTGATAATATGTCGATTACTGGAGAAAGTTTTGATTACGGGCCTTTCGCTTTTATCCCAACTTACAAGCCGGAATTTACAGCAGCTTATTTCGACCATTACGGTCTGTATTGTTACGGCAATCAACCGTTGATTTGTAGGGACAATTTAGAGAAGCTTCAGCAACCGCTATCAGCGGCGATTCCTCAAGCTGATATGGATGCGGGTTTGGCCAAGTTTGGCGATTATTATAATGCAGCTTATCGGCAGTTGATGCTCAAGAGATTGGGATTTGAGGATTTGCCCGAAGCTGAGGGAGATGAGTTGTTGAAGGTGACAATTAAAATGCTGGCGGAGTCTCAAGTAGCCTATCACGATTTCTTTTTTGAACTGCGAAGACAGTTCGATCGCACTTGGCGAGATGATGCTAGTCTAATTTTTGCTGAGGCGGAACCGGCGGACTTGATAGCACCTTGGCGACAGTTTTATTATCACGTTTTGCAAAGTTTGTCGGCGGATGATATGGACAAAATGGCGGACTGTTTGCGGAGGCACAATCCCGAACAATCGCTGTTGAGACCGACGATTGAGGCTGTTTGGGAAGCCATAGCTATTGAGGATAATTGGGAACCGTTTTATGAATTGGTTAAACGACTTCAAGACCCAGAAAATTGATTGATAATAGCTTGAATTAATAGCGCGTAAGGGCTGGTTTACCTGCATTTTCTGTTAGTATTAAAGATTAGCGTGAACCAGCCCCGGAGCAATCTGAGATTATAAAATATTGACCGATAAAAATATAACATCGAGAAATAATTACTAATGACTAATGACCGAAAGCATCCAGGATACCCGCCACGTGATTCATTCCGAAAGCAGAATCAGGACCGGTGAAATAAAAAACCTGTATCCGATGAAACTTGCCGAACGTATTTATCTCGCGCAAGTCAATGCTTCAATTCTTTAATCTAAAATCTAAAATCTAAAATCTAAAATCGATTGACTACTTCAGCTTTTCAATCTCAAATTGTGCATCTTTGTAACCGCCGGTAAGTCCTTGATCTAGAAACATTTTGCCGGCTTTTTCTAAATCGCTAATTGCTCCTGCTTTGTCTCCCAATGAGCGGCGAACCATGCCTCTACCGTAGTAAGCAGCAGCATAATTCGGGCTGATCCGAATAGCTTGCACGTAATCTGCGATCGCACTATTGTAATTCTTTAACTCTTGATAAATCTTAGCCCGATTGGCGTAAGCTTCAGCATTGTTGGGATTGAACCCGATTGCTGCTGTAAAATCTGCGATCGCCCCCTGCGCGTCACCCCCTGCGCTGCGAGCTAAACCACGATTGTTAAAAGCATTAAAATCATTCGGATTCACTGTCAGCGCTTGAGTGCAATCGGCAATTGCTTTCGGATAATCCTTCAAATTTAAATAAGCAATGCAGCGATTGTTGTAAGGAACCCCATCCTCATCGCTCAGCGAAATTGCCTGAGTGCAATCGTCAATTGCCGCTTGATGCGCTCCCAAATTCAACTGCGTGCTGCAACGATTAGCGTAAGCATCTCCACTCTTGGGATCGATCGCAATTACCTGAGAATAATCCGCCAGAGCTCCCTGATAATCTCCTAGGTGAAAGCGAGCTCTCCCCCGACTGTAAAAAGCATCAACATTCTTAGCATCAAGTTTAATTGCCTCAGTATAATCTCCAATCGCCCCCTGCAAATCTGCGCTCCCAGCGCGAGCCAATCCCCGCGAATGATAAGCTTTAACAAGGTTCGGCTGCAACCGAATTACTTCGGTAAAATCCTGAATAGCCGCCTTGTAATCTTGCATTTCTAAATAAGCAACTCCTCTTTCATAATATGTATCAGCATCATTGGGCTGGAGATTCACAGCTTGAGTGTAATCCTCAATCGCCCCGCCCTTGTCGTTAAAATCGTGACGGGCTAGCCCGCGGTTAAAATAAGCCTGAAAATATTTAGGATTGAGAGCGATCGCCTGAGAATAATCCGCAATTGCTTCTTGATACTTTTTTAAATCATAATTAGCATTACCACGCCTATAAAAAGTCTCAGCATTGTTAGGATTCAATTGAATTGACTTATTAAAAGCCTGCAAAGCTGCCTCCGCATCTTGATTGCGAGACTTTTCCACTCCCTGCTCGTAATATTCCTTAGCTTTAATCGGATTCGGGCGTCTCCAATAACTAAACAGAAATAGCAGAACTATCGCCGCCCCGAAGCCCGCCAAAATCATCAACCAAAATCGACTTCCAAAACGTGACGAAAAACTATCCGAAGACAGTAACCTCGGAGAAATACTTTTCTTGTGAGCCTTATTCCCCGGTTCTTGGCGGTGTCTCAACTTGCGGATAGCTACCAAAACTTCCTCAGCAGATTGATAGCGTTTGCCAAATTGGTGACAGACCATTTTGTCAATTATATTGGCTAGTCCCACAGAACATTGAGCTCGGTTTCGCCACACAATCTCCCCCGTGTGAGAAGGACTCGGATCTTGCAATTTGGGCAAATCCGTACCGGGCAAACCCGTGATAGCTTGGACGGCCATCATCCCGACTGCATAGATGTCGCTGCTAAATTGCGGGTTGCCTTGAAATTGTTCGATCGGCATATAAGCCGGAGTTCCAGTAGCAATGGTGCGCGGAAATTCTGTATCGTGCTCGCTGACTTGATTTGCAACTTCTTTAACCGAGCCGAAGTCAATTAAAACTAATTTGCCGTCTGGTTTGCGGCGGATTAAGTTGGAGGGATTAACATCGCGGTGAATCACTCCCTGAGAGTGTACGAAGGCGAGAAGTTGTAACACTTCTTCCAGCAGAGCCAGCACTCGTTCTTCCCGCCAAGGTTGACCGGCCACAATTTCCCGATTTAGGGCGTGTCCGGGCACAAATTCTTCGACGAGGTAGAATTGATTTCCTTCTTCAAAATAAGCGAGTAAAAAGGGAATTTGATCGTGTTTTCCCAGCTTTTCTAATATTTCTGCTTCTTGTTTAAATAAGCGGTAAGCTGTTTTGAGAACTGTGGAAGTGTTGCTGGGAGGGCGCAGTTGTTTTACTACACATTGAGGGTGGCCAGGGCGTCGAGTATCGACAGCTAAATAAGTTTGTCCAAAAGCTCCTGAACTGAGAATTTGCACTACCCGATAACGCCTGTCTAAAAGTTGACCAACCATGTTCATATCTATAATTGAGAATTGGTAACGGGGAGTTGGTAATTGGGAATTGGTAAGGGGGAATTGGTAAGGGGGAGTTGGTAAGGGGGAGTTGGTAATTTGGCCTTCTTCCTTCTTCCTTCTTCCTTCTTCCTTCTTCCTTCTTCCTTCTTTTTTTAACATCTGAATGGTGACTAATAGTTTATTTAGGGTCGTTGATTTGTGATTGTGCGTTTTGGAAACCATCGGCTCTTCCTTGTTCTAGAAAGAGGGTTGCAGCTTTCTGAAAATCCTCGATCGCCCCAGCACGGTCTTTGAGTTGGCGGCGGACGAGGCCTCGGCTGTAAAAAGCGCTAGCATTGTTGGGGTTGAGCCGCAGCGAGTGAGCGAAATCCTCAACTGCTAAAGGGTAATTTTTGAGTTCTGAGTAAATAGTACCGCGATTGCTGTATGCTACTGCATCGCTGGGATTGAGTCGAATTGCTTGAGTAAAATCTTCTAAAGCTCCCTGCTTGTCTCCCGAAGCTGATCGAGCTAATCCTCGATTGCTGTATGCTTTGGGATTGTTGCCGTTGAGTCCGATCGTCAAACTGCAATCTTCGCTGGCCTTTTGAAATTGTTTTAAATTCAGATAAGCAATGCAGCGGTTGTTGTAAGCTGCTTCATCTTTTGGAGCGAGGCGAATTGCTTCGGTGCAATCTGCAATCGCTTTGTCGTAGGTGGCCAAATTCAAGTAAGCGCTGCACCGATTGGTATAAGCATCAGCGAGATCGGGTTGCAATTCGATCGCCTTAGTATAATCTTCCATTGCTCCTTGATAATCTGCCAGATTAAACCTGGCTCGACCACGACTGTAGTATACGCCAGCTTGTTTGGGGCTAATTTGAATGGCTTGAGTAAAATCTGCCATTGCTCCTGTTTTGTCCCCTGCTGCCGATCGAGCTAAACCCCGATTGCTGTAAGCTGTAGCATCGTTGGGACTGAGCCGAATTGCCTGAGTGTAGTCTTCTATTGCTGTGCGGTAGTCGCCCAAATCGTAGTAGGCTAAACCCCGCTGAGAGTATGCCTCACCGTCGCTGGGATTGAGTCGCACTACTTGGGTGAAATCTTCCACGGCCCCCCGCTTGTCGCCGATGTCGAGGCGGGCCATACCTCGATTGTAGAGAGCTTTGCTGTGGCTAGGATTGACTTTAATTGCTTGCGTGTAATCCTGTATTGCTTGCTCGGTTGCGCCCATGTCGTAGCGAACGTTTGCCCGCTTGTAGTAAGTTTCCGCATCGCTGCCATTCAGGGCGATCGCTTGAGTATAATCGGCGATCGCGCCTGTTGTGTCACCTTGCTGGGCCTTGGCCACGCCGCGGGCTAACAATTCTTTTGCCCTCGCGGGACTTTGACTCTGCCAAAAGTAAATTATCAGTGCTGTCAAGATTAAAGCTGCCGCTGTTGCAGCCAACAGCAGGAGTTTGGTTTGGCTTTGTCTTCGCGGTTGACTCATAGCGTCCGTGATGATTGTGGCTGGCGGCGGCTCAACCTCCAATTTTACGGCGATTTGTTTGAGGTCTGCTAAAACTTCGGCGGCCTCTTGATAGCGTTCCTCGCAGTCGGGGCGCACCATGCGATCGATAATATCTGCTAGGGCTGCCGAACAAGTTGCCCGGTTTCGCCAGGGAATTTCGTTTTTGTTGTTTTTTAAGGCACTCAGTTCGTTGGGTGAGAGTCCTGTGACGGCAAGCTGGGCGATCGTACCTAGAGCGTAGATGTCGCTATTGTAACGGGGGTTGCCGCTCAATTGCTCGATCGGCACGTATAAATCCTGAGCCGCCAAATCCTGTTTTTTTGCCTCATGCCGTTTAACAGAGTTCGGGGAAGTTTGCGACAACAAATGACAGTTAGCAAATTCCGGGTTAATTTCTTTGTCTAAGCTAAAGTCTACCAATACAAATTTGCCGTCTGACTCGCGCCGGATCGCTCTGTCTGGTTGAATTCTGCGGTGAATAAAACCCTTCTCGTGTATGAACACCAAAATTTCTAATATTTCTGATAGCAGACCAATTACTTGGTCTTCATCCCAAGGTTCACCGGGTATTAGTTCTTGACTTAAAGGTGGGCCGGTAATAAATTCTTCAATTAAGTATAAACTTTGATTTTCCTCAAAATACGCCAATAATTCGGGAATTTTGTCGTGTTTTCCCAATTTTTCAATTATTTCTGCGTTTCTTTGAAATATAACTTTGACTAATTCTGGAGTTTGCGAACTTGTGCCGGGGAGTCGCATTTCTCTAACCGTGCATTGCGGATACCCGGGACGGTGAGTATCTGCTGCTAGATAAGTTTTTCCCACCTCACTTGAGTCTGTGACTTTAATGATGCGGTAACGTCTGTCTAGAAGTTGACCAATCATGCTTTGCCCTCTACCCTGTCAATCGATTTTAGATTTTAGATTTTAGATTTTAGATTGAACCATTGACCCCACAGATAAATTCGGGGGGCAAGTTTCATCGGATACAGGTTTTTTCTTTCTCCACGGATGAATCCGGGGGCTTGTATCCTGGATTCTTTCGGTCAATTTTCCATTATCGCATGAAATCAGATTAGCCAAAATATGTGGCTGAGTAATTTAAGTTCGATCGATCCGTGACTCCTACCCAAAAACGGATAGTTGCTTTCCGACTGGAGTCGTGAGACGCCCAAAATTTTAGACTCTTGTTCAAGTTCCCAGATTGAGCTGTGGAGTCAATCTAAAATCTAAAATCGACTGACTGGCAAAACTGGCGCTCGGATTGGCTCGCCAAGTCCATCGCTGTTGCCACGCTCTTCTAATATTTTAGAAAAAAAATGCTGAAATTGTTTATCCTGTCAATGAGATATGTATAATTTAACAACCAAGCCGGAGGTCAGTCAAATGAAAGTACAAGTGGTTGAATCCCTAATTCAAGTTATCTGGTCTCTCGCAGCCGACGCACAATTAGCGATTCTAGGTAAAATATTACCAAATATCTCCTACGCTTCGAGCCGGAAACTGGTGCATTTTGCCCTAAAGGGCGACTATTTTAATTTTTTGAATGACGAACTAGAGATTTATACTCTCAAATACCGAGAAGCAATTGCCTGATACTCAAAAACAGGAAATTGAGAGAACTTTTGAATGTGTGAACAATAAAAATGTCTGAATCATTAACAAAAGGAGGAACGATCGCAGCGATCGCCACTGCCATAGTTCCCCAACAAGGCAGCGTCGGCATTGTGCGAGTTTCCGGTTCCGCCGCCTTAAAAATTGCCGAAACTCTGTTTCGCGCCCCAGGACGGCAAATATGGGAGTCTCACCGCATTCTTTACGGTCACATCCGCCGCCCCAAAACTCAAGAATTAGTCGATGAAGCTTTGCTGCTAATCATGAAAGCGCCGCGTTCTTTTACTCGCGAAGATGTGGTGGAATTTCACTGTCACGGTGGCATTATGGCCGTGCAGCAAGTCTTGCAGTTGTGTTTGGAACATGGGGCGAGATTGGCGCAGCCGGGAGAGTTTTCGCTGCGGGCTTTTTTGAACGGGAGGCTTGATTTAACTCAAGCTGAAAGTATCTCAGATTTGGTGGGAGCAAAATCGCCCGCTGCTGCACAAAGTGCTTTGGCCAGTTTGCAGGGAAAATTAGCGCAGCCCATTCGCAAATTGAGAACAACTTGTTTGGACGTGCTGGCAGAAATTGAGGCGAGAATTGATTTTGAGGAAGATTTGCCGCCTTTAGATGAAGCTAAAACTTATTTGGAAATAAATCATGTTTTGGAGGAATTGTCAACAATTTTGGCGACTGCCGATCGTGGAGAATTGTTGAGAACCGGTTTGAAAGTAGCGATTGTTGGGCGGCCGAATGTGGGAAAATCGAGTTTGTTGAATGCGTGGAGTAAGAGCGATCGGGCGATCGTCACGGATTTGCCCGGTACGACGCGCGATGTGGTTGAATCGCAGCTAGTTGTGGGCGGCATTCCGGTGCAGGTGCTCGATACTGCGGGCATTCGAGAAACCGAAGACAAGGTAGAAAAAATTGGCGTTGAGCGATCGCGCGCAGCAGCAAAACAAGCCGATTTAGTGTTGTTGACAATTGACGCGGCATCTGGTTGGACAGAGGAAGATTCGGAAATTTACGAACAAGTAAAGCACCGCCAGCTAATTATAATTATCAACAAAATCGACCTAGTAAAAACCATCCCCGAACTACCTTTTTCCTCAGAAATTCACCCAATAGTTGCCGCAGCCGCCGCCCTCGATCGAGGCATAGCAGACTTAGAAACAGCAATTTTAGATGCCGTTAGCAGGGGAAATTTGCAAGCAGCAAACTCAGACTTAGCAATCAACCAGCGACAAGCAGCGGCGTTAACTAAAGCTAAAATTTCTCTGGAACAATGCACAGATACTATTAGCAACAAATTGCCTTTAGATTTTTGGACAATAGATTTGCGCGGTGCAATTCAAGCATTGGGAGAAGTTACGGGCGAAGAAGTGACAGAATCAGTGCTCGACAGAATATTTAGCAGATTTTGCATTGGCAAATAGCAATGGTAAAAGATTGTTTATCTTGAACGGTCAAGCAGATATTATAGTGTTAAACCTGAAACAGCAAACAGATAACAGCAGTGCCATTACCTATCTACCACATTACCCCCATTGACAATCTAGAATCTATTATTTCTCAAGGTGGATTGTTAGCTTACAACGTTATGCTTGAGACAGAAACTAACTATACTAATATCGCCTATGAAAACATCCAAGATCGTCGCGCTAGAATTGGCGTTCCCTGCGGTGCAGGTGGCGTACTGCACGATTATGTTCCCTTTTATTTTGCACCGCGATCTCCGATGTTATACACCATTAATCAGGGGAATGTACCAAACTATACTCAAGGTCAAGCACCAGTTATTCACCTAGTTTCTGATGTATTTGAGATAGACATTAGGGGTTTAGATTTTGTTTTTACTGACGGTCATGCAGTCATGACATTTACCGAGTTTTTTGACGACCTCAACTATCTAGGTGCGATCGACTGGGATGTTATGGGCTCTCGTTATTGGTTTGATACAAATGAAGACAACGACCGAAAACGCAGGCGTCAAGCCGAGTTTTTAGTTAGAAACTTTTTGCCTTGGGAGTTAATCACAGAAATCGGCGTAATCGATTATACAATTCAATCACAAGTAGAAAATATTTTACAAAATTTTACAGATCAAACCCCCGTAAGAGTGCATAAAGATTGGTATTATTGAAATAAATAGTAGGAAATAAAAGTGATTGAAATCAAGGAAGGCAACCTTTTAGAAGCAAATGCAGAAGCCTTAGTGAACACAGTTAATTGTGTGGGAATTATGGGCAAAGGAATTGCCTTGCAGTTCAAGCAGGCTTATCCCGAAAACTTCCGCCAATATGAAAAGGCTTGTCGCGCCGGTGAAGTGCAGCCGGGCCGAATGTTTGTAGTATCTTCGGGCAATCTATTTAATCCCCGATACATTATTAATTTTCCAACTAAACGTCACTGGAGAGGCAAATCAAAAGTCGAAGATATTCAAACAGGACTAAAAGCTTTGATTCAGGAAGTAAAGCAATTAGGTATCACTTCTATTGCCGTTCCTCCGCTAGGCTGCGGAAATGGTGGCTTGTCTTGGAAGACAGTCAAACCGCTAATTGAATCAGCTTTTTCGGAACTGCCAAATGTGCAAGTTTTGCTATTTGAACCCCAGGCTACTCCGCAAGCTGATTCAATGCGGATTGCTACCGAAAAACCCCAAATGACTCGCGCTCGTGCCTTATTTATTAGCTTGCTCGAATTGTACGGAATTCCTGGCTATCGCTTGACAATGCTGGAAATTCAAAAGCTAGCTTATTTTCTTCAGGTAGCAGGTGAACCACTAAAATTGCAGTATGTGAAAGAAAAGTACGGGCCTTATGCAAATAATCTCAATCATGTTTTACAGAAGCTGGAAGGGCATTATATTCGAGGTTATGGAGACAGAAGCCGAGAGGCACAAATTTATGTGTTGTCTGAAGGTAAAATAGCCGCGCGGGATTTTTTACAAAATGCCCCCGATGCTAATGTTAGACTAGAGCGTGTGAGCGGGTTAATTAATGGTTTTGAAACTCCTTACGGAATGGAACTGTTGGCAACTGTTCACTGGGTTGCTAGGGAAAATAGGGAAGCAGCAGAGGATTCCGAAAGAGCGATCGAACTTGTACGCGAATGGAACATTCGCAAGAGCGAACTATTTAAGCCTCAACATATTCGCAAAGCGTGGCAGCGGCTTCGCGAGCAGAGTTGGTTTTTTTAGGATACCTTCTGCCTTCTGACTAATGCTGACTGAGGAGTAATTCTTACGATCGAGGTCTTCCCAGACTTGTAATATAAAGCACAGCCTCACCCGCAGGAATACCGAGAACGTCATTGACGCGATCGTCAAAAAAGCCCCCGATACCGCTGACACCCAAACGCAGTTGTATAGCTGCTAAATTCAACCGCTGGCCCAAATGACCCGCGTCCATGTGCAAATAGCGGTAAACTCGATCGCCATATTTTGCTACAGCCCTGTTCAAATCCGCCGTGTGAAACAACAGCGCCCCCGCATCTCTGCCCAAGTCTTGCCCCAAACACAAAAAATGCAGTTCCCTGCGGAAATTTTTAAACCTAATTTGCCGCAATTCTTGAGCTTTCGGAGCGTAATAGTAACAGCCTTCTTCTAACCCATGCACTCCCGAAACAGCAATAAAAGTCTCGATCAAACTTAAATCGAAATAGTCTGGATAACCGTCTAATCCTTGGTCAATATAGTGCTGGGGCTGGTAAGTAAAATCGAGCATAGCTAGCAGTTCGCCCAAGCTCAAAGAAGCACCTGTATAAGCACGGGTAGAACGCCTTTTGAGCATAGTGTTTTCTAAAGTTTCCAGGTTCACTCCCCAAGGAATCGAAGGAGTGACCGTCGAAACTTTAGTACAAAATGGAAAGTTGTATTTATCCTCTAATTCCCCTTCACTTTCATCCAGTTTCCAGCCGTCAGATCCGGTAGGGTCTGATTCTAAATGCGTGGCTTTGTGGAGGTATTTTAACAGTTGACCTTCGGAAATTTTTGGGTAATCTGTCGTGGTGTTTCCGGGCAAAGCTGTTTTAAATTTAGGCAAGTTTTGGTCAATATCTAGCAAGTCGGCTAAAGCAACTACACAAATAGCTCCTTCTTGCTCCGAGTCGATGTAGAGTAATTCATTGACAGCTTCGTCGGCGAATCCTCCAATCAGGTGAGGTCGGTAATCGTTGACGGCGCAAGCTAACTCGATATTACTCAATAAATGGCCAGTGTCTAGAAAAATTCGCCGATAAGCTCGGTCTTCGTAACGCCAAGAAGAACGGAAAAAAACAGTGGTAATGGCGATCGCCAATTGGGTATTTTCTAGCGCTGGCGACTGGAAACAAGCTGCTTGCAATGTCGGCCAAACTTGACTGTCCCAAAAATGAACAAGTGAATGAGTTCTGCACTGATAATTGTAGAGTCCGGCCGGCAACTGGGCAGTGCCACGGGAGATTAAATAAACCTCTGCTGGGTAGAGTCCACCCGCCGACGGTGCAGATCGCAAATACAGGTAGCTGTCGTCTACCGTCTGCACTTTCGCCGTCAACCCGTAGCTGCACAGCAACAAGCTAGATAACCGATGCCACCAAGCGGCATCGGGATCGGCATCGGCATCCTCGGAGGGGTCTTTTAGATAAGGCTTGAGGTCAAAATACGCTCCAATTTTATATTCTTTGAAAGGAACAGGTTGCTCTGTCCAATCTAGCTGTTTACTTTTAGCAGCAATGGTTTCAGGGTCGTATTTTGTCCGTTCGTGGTAGTGCTGAGCAATGGAGAGAGGAAGTTCTGGCATATTTCAGTAGAGGATTGGCTTTGGTTTCTCGATCTTGACATTACTAACCGCTTACTGGTTGAGCAAGGCAGAATTTTACAAATATAAAAAAAATCTTAGAAAAAATGCGACTGTTGTTACACAAGCTTAACATAATAAGAGACATAAGTATAAATACGCAGAAAAATAACCATTAATTACTGTTATGGATTGGCTGCAGTAGCTGTCGTCATGAGGAATGAAAATGCAAAAGCTAAGCGCTGAGGAATTGCTTGCTCAGTATGCTGAGGGCCAGCGAAACTTTAACGCCGTTGACTTAAGTGAACATAACTTGTTTCAAGCAGATTTGACAGAAATAAATCTTTCTGGTAGCGTTCTGAGGCGAGCTTATTTGCCCTACGGAAATTTGACTCAAGCCAATCTTTATAAAACTGATTTGCAAGATGCTGAATTGGGCGACATTCAACTTTATCAAGCTAACTTGTCGGAAGCAACTTTATCAAGAGCCAACTTATCAAGAGCAAATTTGCGTCACGCCAATTTGCAAGGTGCTAATTTGCAGAAAGCCAATTTGCAAGGTGCGGATTTGTACAATGCAGATTTGACGAATGCCGATTTGAGATATGCGGATTTAAGCCGAGCTAATTTGGAGAAAGCAAAGTTAAGCAAAGCTCAATTAGCGGGCTGCAACTTATTTCGATCGCGCTTGGTTGATTTGTCGGAAGCCGAGTGCGATCGCACTACTATCGGGCCCGAAGGCTATTGATGATTTGCAGCCGCTAGTCTAGCGCCTAGGGCGATCGGCTTAATTAGTCGTGAAGCGTAGCTAGAGCAATCCTAAATGATTCAGATAAATTTGTAGGGGTAGTGCTAAGAGTGCCTACCACCTATCTATCGGGCAACCGGGCGTGGGATTGCCCCTACAATAATTATGCAAATGATTTAGGATTGCTATATCCCGTAGGGAATCGCCCTTTTTACAATTTCTTAACATTTCTCGACATGGGGGAAAATGTGAGTTACAGTCGTAGAGAACTTATACCAATTTTTTATGAGGCCCCGTAGAATCTGATCCCCCCTAACCAAGAGGGCGGGCACGGGGGCACCGCCCCTACAAAGGGGGGGACAAGATTCTTCTCAAAGTCAACCCATACTCCCCAACGATCAGGGGGAGTAGGGGGTATGCGAGGGGGATCGAGATATGTGAAACTTCACATTAAATTGGTATTATCGCTCCGCAACAGTGACAATAAATAACACATTTGTCCAGCGAAAAACAGGCTAAAATTTATGAATTCTCCTGACAACAAATCCCGAGAACTCCGGCGCAAAGAACAAGAACTGCGGAAGCGAGAACAAGAAATTCGGCTCCGCGAACTAGAAGCCGAAATCGACCGCTCAGTGCCCGAACATCTAACAAGCAAGTACCAAGAACCAGACAGCCAAGTTAACGGCAAACTCAAACAGTGGCGCCGAAAAATTATAGCAGCCGCTCAATTTACAGGCATTGTCATTGCTGTTATCGTTGCAGTTCGCATAGCATCTTGGCTGGCAGCCGCCATGATAGTTGGAGGCATTGCTTGGATCGCTTACAAAATGTTTATTGAAGAAGACAAAATTTAAAAAGCTCAAGCAGGAAACTCTCAGGAAATACCCCATGAACCTTAAAGTAGAAACTAGCAACTTTCTCAACGATTTAGAGCGAGTAGCCGCCGTGCGCCGAGAAATTGCCACTCGCCTCAGCAACATCGCCACAGCCATCAACCAATCAGAATTAGCAGGAGGAGAAGCATCGGGAAAACTCGGTTTAGAAACAGACAACGCCGACATTGATGTCGCCAGTAAAAACTTGCGCCAAGGAGTCTTTCGGCTGCTAGTGCTAGGCGACATGAAACGCGGTAAAAGCACTTTTCTCAATGCGTTAATCGGCGAAAACTTACTGCCCAGCGATGTAAATCCCTGTACAGCTTTGCTGACGATTTTGCGCTACGGTTCGGAAAAAAAAGTCACAGTTTATTTCAATGACGGCAAAAGCCCAAAACAGCTAGATTTTAAAAGTTTTAAACAGAACTACACAATTGACCCCGCTGAGGCAAAACGCTTAGAAGAAGAAAAGAAACCAGCATTTCCAGATATCGATTGCGCCGTAGTAGAATATCCCTTACCTTTGCTGGAAAAAGGCATAGAAATAGTAGACAGTCCCGGACTGAACGATACAGAAGCCCGCAATGAATTATCTCTCGGTTACATCAACAACTGCCACGCTATTTTGTTTGTGCTCAGGGCAACTCAGCCTTGTACAATGGGTGAAAGACGCTATCTAGAAAATTACATCAAAGGTCGCGGATTGAGCATTTTCTTCCTGATAAATGCTTGGGATCAGGTGCGGGAAAGTTTGATTGACCCGGATGATCCTGAAGAATTGGCAGAAGCAGAAGGGAAACTGCGGCGGGTTTTTCAAGCTAATTTGGCTGAATATTGTTTAACAGAAGGCCACGACATTTACGACGAGCGAGTGTTTGCAATTACCTCAATTAAGGCGCTCCGGTTGCGGATGAAAAACCCGGATGCGAATTTGGCAGGAACTGGTTTTCCAGAGTTTATGGCGGCACTGAATACGTTTTTGACGCAGGAAAGGGCGATTTCGGAATTGCGTCCGGCGAGGACTTTGGCGCGTCAAATTTCTGCTCGTGTCCGCGAAGCTGTTGGGCGCAGATTACCATTACTCGATCGCGATGTCAATGAGTTGAAAGAAAAGATTGATTCAGTTGAGCCGGAGTTTAAAAAGCTGACTCAGATTCGCGATGAATTTCAACAAGAAATTAGCGAAGTTAGAGATAGTAAATCGCGGGCGATCGCAGATTCTTTTCGCACCTACGTTCTCAACTTAGAAAATACCTTTGAAACAGATTTCTTACGGTATCAACCGGAACTGAGATTTCTGGATTTCTTCAGCCAAGGCAAGCGAGAAGCTTTTGAAGCATCGCTCAAACGAGCATTCGAGCAGTACATCAATGACAAACTAGCAGCTTGGACTCTCACGGCCGAACAAGAAATGAATTCAGCCTTTTCGCAGCTATCGAAAAGTGCCGCAAATTACGGAGCATCTTACACGAAAGTGACTGAAAAAATTACCGAAAAACTGACGGGACAAAAAATACCAGCAGCAGTCAGCCACTCGAACGAAGATAACTCCCCAGGTTGGGCAAAATGGGCGATGGGATTGTTCTCCTTAACGACCGGAAATCTGGCAGGAGTAGCAATGGCCGGAGCGGGTTTTGATTGGAAAAATATCCTGCTCAACTTAATCACTGTGTTGAGCGTCAGTACGATTCTTGCTAGTTTGACGGGGATTGTTTTGGGGCCGCTGTACTTGGCTTTATTGGGGATGGGTGTTGGGGTTTTGCAAGCAGACGGAGCTCATAAACAGTTGGTGAAAGCGGCGAAAAAAGAGCTAGTGAAATATCTGCCGCAGGTGGCTCAAGAGCAGTGGCAGCCGATTCATGATGCTGTAAAAGAGTGTTTTGATGTTTATGGGCGGGAAGTGGGCGATCGCATGAATGCTGATATTACTTCTCGGAAATCTGAGTTAGATAATTTGCTGGCTCAAAAGGAATCTCGCGAGATTAATTGTCAGGCTGAATCGCAGCGGTTGAAAAAATTGGATGCTGATGTTTCTGCAGAGTCGCAGAGTATTGAATCGCTATATCAATGTTTCCTAGCATCGGCGGGAAGCTAGGCGTGTTTTCAAACTTGAAATTAGCTTAAATTGTAGTTGGGTTTCCTTCCTCAACCCAACCTACAGAATAGTTTGAAAACACGCTCTAATCCCCCAGTCTAATTACCGTTGTTATTGACCCAAGATTGGGAATGATCGCAAGAAAATTGACATGGTGCGGAGCCTGCGGCAGAAGGGGCTTAAGGATGTGGATGAGTAGATGCAGACATTAGGGGGTAAATATGGATAATGATAAAGTTTCACAGAAATTAGAGAGATTAGAAAGAAACTTGAAAAGTATTCAAGCCCTTGAAGACAGCTCTGCCAAAATCAACCGACTTATCAACATGGCTCAACAGTTTGAACTTGTCGATCGCCATGAGAAAGCTCAGGAAATTTATCAGGAAGCCTTAGAACTTACCCAAAACTTTTCGGATAGCTATGATAAGGTTTGTTTGCTACAAAACTTGGGCTTGTGGCAAGAGGCAACCCTAATTAATCAAAAGCTGCTGAACAACAGGCTTAACCAAAATCTGCCAGATGGCCCTGAAAAGATAGATATACTTAAGCAACTAGGTCGTTTTCAAGAGGCGATCGAAATTACTCAAAGATTGACAAATGGCTATACAAAGGCAGCTACCTTAATTGAAATTGCCAATCTCATCCAAGAACCAAATCAGAAAAATTATCTCTGGCAAGAGGCACTTTTGGTTGCCGAAACAATTAAAGATATAGAAGAAAGAGATAGAATATTAGTCCATCTGGTTAAAAAAAAATTAGAGAGGAAGCTCGATCGTTCCCATGAATTATTGCCTGAAGAACTGCTAGGGCATTCAAGAGTTATTGCAGTGATAGAGGAAAAAATTTCAGAAGAGCAATACAAGCAAGCTCTTCAAATTGCTCTAAGAATTGAGCAGATAGAACACAGAAATACTGCATTGTACGATCTGGCTTCTTCTCGATATGATAATAGAGATTGGGGGATCGACCTCATCAATCAACACTATATTGTTACTCCCCCAGATTTTTCTCATAAACAAGTACAAGGAATGCAGTTTAGGCAGAGCAGGTATTCAAATACATTAGCTGCATTTGAAGAGCCACCTTTATCAAATTGCACCGATCGGGAGAAGGTACAAACTGCCTATCGCTTTATTTATCTACCTAGTTTTCACCCCAGCTTAGTCATTCGAGTTTGGGGAGATACACTGAGTACACCTTGCTTGCAGGCTGTTACAAAAGTAGGAAGCAAGGTAGGGAGTGAAGAGCCTTGGATGCTCACAGAAGCAAAATCTTTGGAATTACTGACAGCCATCAATGAGAATAAATTTTGGCCTTCCATTACTTGGGATTTGTCTTGGGGTTTGGATGGATCGAGGTGGGTGTTTGAAGGCTGGAATCAAGGAAAATACAAGTGGTTGGATGCTTGGAGTCCTAATAATGGACCAGCATATCGCCTTGGGAAAGTTTTCTTGTCTCTCTTCCCAGAAAACTTATTAGAACTAACTAGAATTTACTGAACCTCCTACAGGTTCACGAGAATAAGTAATATGAGGCTCGATCGATCGCTTATAATATATGTAGGTTGGGCCCTTGGAACGAACCCTACGCTTCGGTTCGCCCAACAAATCTACAAAACCCAACAAATCTACAAAAAATGTTGGGTTTCACTTCGTTCAACCCAACCTACAGCTAACTAAATGAAATAAAACAACAATATGCAACAACCCGAAATTTATCAATACCTGACCGACAATCTCAAATCAGCACTCGGTATTCTCGAACTGGATAAAAACTCCCAACTGTATCGAGATACTACCTCAATTTGCGACTATCTCGCCAAACCAACTTTTCAAATCGCTGTCTTTGGCCCGTTTAATTACGGTAAGTCAACTTTGCTCAATGCTTTGCTTGGAAATCGTGCTTTGCCGATCGACCTCGTGCCCACTACAGGTGCTGCCATTTATGTCAACTACGGCGAGGAATTGCACGCAAAAATTACCCTGAAAGACGGCACGGAAATTAGCGAACCGGGGACTGATGTTTTGAAACGCTATGCCATCCTTGACGACGCGAGACAAATGCGGGATGATGTGGCCGCCGTTAATGTTTATTGTCCCCATCCATTCCTGCAAACCGGTGTGGAATTGCTGGATTTGCCGGGAACCAATGACCGCGAAGAACAGGATAATTTGGTTCGGGATAAATTGCTAACGGCTGATTTAATTGTGCAGGTTTTAGATGCTCGCAAATTGATGACTTTAGGCGAACGGGAGAACTTGAGAGATTGGTTGAGCGATCGCAACATCAACACAGTCGTCTTTGTTGCCAATTTTCTCAATCTACTCGAACCAGACGACCAAAAACAAGTTTACAATCGGTTGTTGTTTGTTGCCGAAAGTTTTCGCTCCAATTTGCCGAACAATATCAGCAATATCTACCGCGTCGATGCTTTGCCGGCTTTGAGGGCGAGGCTGAAAGGAGATGTGGCGGCCGCCCAAACTACAGGAATTGCCAGCTTTGAATCGGCTTTGCAAAGTATTGTAGCAGATCAACAGGAACAATTAGCAGTTAAGTTGCCCAGAATTGAAGCTATAGCTACTAAAATTTGCCAATCTCTCCGAGCCAAAGCTGAAACTGTCACCGCAGAAATAGCCGCAGGTCAAAAAAAGCACAAAGACAAAATTGAAATTAAACAAAAAGCCGAAAAACTGATATCAAAAGGCTTTCAAGCCAGCGTTTCGGATTTCGAGATTTGGCTTTACCAGCCCACACTTTTGCAGCGGTATCAATCGGAAATGGCGCTGTCGCTCCAGGAAGGGAGTTTTGATGCGTGGAAGCTAAAATTTGAGCGAGAGGTCTTACATCAGCAGCAAACCATCGCAGAATGGGTAAATAAAGCTTGCGAGTTCTTTGATAAAGAACAGCCGATCGCACTTTTGATTTCCTTTCCTCCATCCCCGCAAGTCAGTTTACCGGATCCGCCACCACCTCCAGCTCAAAAGTCGAACGAGGGCGAAGTGGCTCCAGTGGCGATCGCCACCGGCTTAGGTTGGCTATTGGGCGGGCCTGTGGGAGCCGCAGTAGTCGGCGGTGCTAGCTATATTTTGAATAAAAGAACTGGGTATGAAAAGCCGCCTGAATCGTCAGAAGCTTATCTAAATCAAGTAACGGAAATTTGCAGCGAGGCTGCTAAAAACTATCTCGCTCGCTTCAGTACCGATACTTTTTCCATGCTGCAACACTACAAGGAAATCGCCGGAAAAGTTATCTGTTTTCAAGAAAGCAAAGAGCCATTAAATATGAATGTTCAGCAGTACCAGTTACAGTTAGTAAATAATTTAATCGATAACTTAGAAGCACAATTGGAGAGAATAAAACTTATATAATTTGAGATTTTAGATTGGTTTCATGGCACTGTCAAATCATCAAGAACAGGCTT